>NZ_JANSJN010000007.1:3865-8181 GCF_047462555.1 Synechococcus sp. B60.1 | reverse complement strand
AGCAGAGCCACCACGTAAGCCTCAGGAGAGAGGTACTGCTGAGCCAGCTCGCGGATTTGCGCTGGGGTAAACGCTTGCAACAGCTCCAGGTACTCCTGGAGGCGCTCCACCCCGACCAGGGTCTCGTAGTAGCCGTAGAGGCTCGCCAGTTGACTGGGGGACTCGGCGGAGAAGAGAAGTTCGTGGGTAAGCATGCGCCGAGCGCGATCCAGCTCCGCTTGGCCGATGCCATCCTGCTGCAACTTCTCGATCTCGTGCAGGAGGGTTGCCTCCACCCGTGGCAAATCCTCTACCTCCAGGTGGGCGCTGATGCAAAAGAGCCCCCCCTCCTTCAGCACCAGCGAAGAGCAGCCGATAGCCCTCACCCAGCCCCGCTGTTCCCGCAGCAGATGCACCAGCCGCGAAGTACGCCCATCCCCCAGCACGGCAGCCAGCAGCTCTAGTCCGCAAACTTGCTCCCAGGCGTCGAGGCTAACTGTGGGCCAGGCCAATTTTAGACGGGCCTGCTCTAGGCGGGCATGGGTGCTCTCGCGGCGCAGGATCCCCTGCGGGCGGGGCTGAGGCGGGAGTGGGGGCCTTGTCCAGGCAGGGCCACTGGCGGGGCCGCCAAACTCCTTTTCCACCAGTGCCAGCGTCTGCTCAGGGTCAATGCCTCCCGTCACCACCACTGTCATGTATTCGGGCCGGTACCAGCCGCGGTGGTAGGCGCGCAACAGCTCTGGGGTCAACCCCATCAGGCTTGCCGGCGTGCCCAGCACTGGTCGCCCATAGGGGTGCTCCTCCCCGTAGGCAGTTTCCATGAGGAGCTGGTAGGTGATGTATCCCAAGTCGTCAGCAGCGCGGCGAATTTCCTCCAAAACCACCTGGCGCTCCCGTTCCACCTCCTCGGGCGGGATCCCAGCCCGTAACACCGCCTCTGCCAGATAGGGCAAAGTCTCCGGCAGATCGGCAGCAGCTACTGTCATGTAGTAGTGGGTGTAATCCTGGCCAGTAGCAGCGTTGGTGATGCCTCCCCGCCCTTCAATAGCGCGATCCAGCTCGCCGGGGGCCAGCCGCTCGCTGCCCTTAAAAACCATGTGCTCGAGAAAGTGGGAGATGCCCAGCCACTGCGGCGGCTCGTTGCGCCCGCCTGTCTGTACCCAGACGTCCACCGTAGCCGAGTCGGCAATGGGAACGGGGTGAAGAATAACGCGCAGCCCGCTGTTTAAGCGATGGGTGTAAGCAGGCAGAAGACGAGGTAGGCGGCTCAAAATTCTTAATCGATAGAGAACAAACTTAATTTTAGCAAGACAACCCCCCGTCCGCGCCTGGAATACTCCAGGGAGGGGTCATTTCTCTAGGTTTTGGAAGGGGTATCCGTTGCTCCTGGCCACGAAAAGCTAGGGGATCCTTCGTCGGCTAGGCTTTCTTCCACTTGGAAGCCCGGGGGCCATTCTTCGCTGTCGCGCAGCCGCTGCACCACCTCCTGGGGCAGGATCACCCCCAGCTCCCGCGCCGCTACCGCTACCACATCGCCGCGGTCGATCAAGCCGGCAATGGCACCGCTGGGGGTGAAGACCAAGACGCGACGGGGTTCCGCCTGGCGCATCATCTGCATCACCTGGAGGACAGGGGTCTCCTCTCGTACCCCCTGCAGTTGCTCCATTGGCTTAAGAATGGCCTTGAGGGTGAGATGATCCCACTGGCTGCGCTCGATGTCGTTGAGCAGTTCCGGCCTCACCAGGCCCCGGTAGCGGCCGTCCTCCTCGGCAAAGTACACTTCCTGAACTCCCCCTCCTGCCTCTGGCTGGAGGGAAGCGGGAACCAGGTAGCGATCGACAAACTCCCGCAGGCTCATGCCCGCATCCAGGACGCGAAACCGACGGCTCATGACGTCTGCGGCCTTCAGGCGGGCCAACACGCGCTGCAGTTGCGCATACTGCTCATAGCGACGGGCGCTGTTTAAAATGAATAGGCCAATCAGGCCTAGCCAAAGGCCGTTGAGGCTTCCCCAAAATACCACCAGCAGACCTAGGCCTACTAAGCCCCAGCCCACTCCTTGGCCAGCGCGAGCTGCCCAGAGCATGCCCTTTTGCCGATCCCCTGTCCAAGCCCAGATGGCTGCTTTGAGCATCTGCCCCCCATCCAGGGGCAAACCTGGCAGCAGATTAAACAGGGCAATCATTAGGTTGATGGCAGCCAAGCTGGCGAGGGTTGAGACCAGCGGCGATCCTGGCCCCATCCAAGCTCCGGCCACGCTAAAGAGGACAAACAAGCCCAAGCTGAGGAGGGGCCCTGCCAGGGCCACCCAAAAAGCGCCCAGGGGGCGAGGAACTTCCCGTTCGATGGCCGCCATGCCGCCAAAGATAAACAGCGTGATGGAACTCACCCGGACTCCATAGGCGCGGGCTACCAAGCTGTGGGCCAACTCGTGGGCCAGCAAGGAGAGAAACAGCCCTAGCGCCGTCACCAGGCCATAGGAGAGCACCAGCAACACAGCCGCTGGAAACCAGGTGTAGTCCAGGAAGAGGGGGATCCCCCACAAACTTCCAATGCGCAGGCGACTGGTCATAGCCCTCAACTCCCTACACAGCTTTTGCCCAGGGGGCACAGTTTCTAAGACAGCAGGCAACCCTTCCGTTGGGGATCCCTTCCTTTCCACTCTAGCCCTTTCCAGGGCTTGGTAACGGATCCCCCGCCTGCCCCCACTTGGGGGAGCTGGGGAAAATAGCCAGAGCACACGACACCCCCTGCCCCTTGATGATTGTGGTAGCCTAGTTGGGCATTTGGATGGCCGGCGGGTCGGGCAACTCCTCTGGGACGGCCCTGGCCGGCAAGGAAAATCAAAACAAAAAGCCAGTTTCGTCGGACTCCACGGGCAGCTTTGCAGGAGGGGTGTGGCTATGGTGTCGATTTCGTCCCGCTCAAGCGAACAGAGCAAAGCGGTGCCCTTGCTACAAGGGCAAGCGCTGGGTTCTGGGGGCGAGTTCCCAGCAACAGCTCCGACGGCCGCTCCAGTGTTCTACCGCACCTACAGTCGGCGGCGCCCGGATGGCAGCCGCGAGACTTGGAGCGACGTCTGCGATCGCACCCTGGCCGACATTGCCCGCCTAGGACGCTTCACTCCCCAGGAGCGGGAGCTGGTGGAACATCTGCAGCGGCAGTTGAAGGCGTTGATCTCGGGTCGGGCCCTGTGGGTGATGGGCACCGCGTGGATCCAAAAGCCGGAAAACTACTCCGGCGCCTACAACTGCACCAGCCTCACCGTGGTCGACTGGCGCTCCTTTGGCCTGATGATGGATCTGGCCATGATGGGCTGTGGCACAGGGGCGGTGCTGGAACCCCAGTTCATCAGCCAGTTGCCCCCCATCCTCAACCGCCTACAGGTCCAGGTGGTGGGATCCCTCGGCGCCACCCCCCGAGAGCAGCGGCAGGAGCACACCCGCATCCAGCGGCAGGGATCCCGCGTGCACATCCAGGTGGGGGATAGCCGGCGGGGCTGGGTGGAGTCCTACCAGGCGCTGCTGGAGCTGGCGGCGGATCCCAGCTTGGGCGGCGAGGTCCAGGTGACGGTGGACTTGAGCGATGTCCGCCCTGCCGGCGAGCGGCTACAGGGGTTTGGGGGGGTGGCCAACCCCATCAAGCTGCCCGGCCTCTACGAGCGCTGTGCCGCCATCCTCAACAAAGCGGTGGGCAGACAACTGAACTCGGTGGAGTGCTGCCTGCTCATCGACGAGGCGGCGGTGACGATTGTGGCGGGGAACATTCGGCGGTGCTTACCTGAAAACGCCTTGGTGCACACCTCACAAGGTCTGGTGCCCATCAAGGATGTGCAGGTAGGCGATTGGGTTCAGACCCCCCTTGGGTTTCGTCGGGTGGTCAACAAGTTTGACCAAGGGATCCAAGAAGTTTACGAAATAGAGACCAATGCCATTCCTTTCTTTTCAACTTTGAACCACCGCCATGCGGTTTTGGCAGACGCTCGGGGGAACATCGCATGGAAAAGTACCCACGAGTTAGTCGAAGGGGATCGTCTGCTGCACAACACCCAAGTTCTCCCCGGCACCATTACCCATCTCCCTGAGGACTTTACGGCATCTCGTCCAAGCCAAAGCCCCACCGCAAAGCCCCTGCACATCCCGCCCCTGACGCCAGAGGTGGCCTGGCTCATTGGGTTTACCCAGGGGGGTGGGTATGTTGCGCTGGGGCGCGATCTCCACGGCAAGCCCTACGGTCACCTGGAGTGGAGTGCCAATACCCTGGATCCCGAGCTGCTTTCCCGTCTCCAAGCTAAGCTGGAGCAGGCGCTAGCCGCCTTCGGGCTGACAGCTACCTGC
>NZ_JANSJN010000007.1:0-3765 GCF_047462555.1 Synechococcus sp. B60.1 | reverse complement strand
ATGGGTCAACCCGTAGTCATCCCCCCCAATTGCTGACAACTGTCCACCGCTCCTTTGCCCTGCAAGTGGGGGCTGTGCTCTCCAGTCTGGGTATTGCAGGCCGACTCACAATCCTCCCCCCCCAGCAGGAGAACTGGCAGGTTCAATACAGCCTTACCCTACCGGCATTCAAGGATCGGTACAACGCCTTGGTGGCTCCCTACTCAGCTAAAGGGAAGTTGCCCCAAGGGCTGGAGACGCATGACTTTACGATTCCGGGCTCCCTGCTGCGGGAAGTATACAGCTACACTGAGATGCGCGGCATGGGCTGCCAAGGAGCTCGGTCGGTCGAAGCCAACTATGAACGATACTTGGCTGAGTCGGGGTTGGATTTGGATATCCCCGTTACAGTTAAGGGCCTAGGCAGCCATGACTGGGTACGAACCTACGACATTGAAGTCGAAGAGGCCCATTGCTTTTACTGCAATGGCTATCTCACCCACAACAGCGCGGGCATGCGCCAATTTGCCGCCGACGACGAGCTGGGATCCAGCGCCAAGGACAACCTCTGGCAGCAGGACGAGCAGGGCAACTGGAGAATTGACCCGGAGCGGGATGCCCTGCGCATGGCCAACCACACGCGCGTGTTCCACCGCAAGCCAACGCGAGAAGAGTGCATTGCGGCGGTGCGCAAGCAGTTTTACTCCGGCGAGGGAGCCATCCAGTGGGCGGGGGAAGCTGTGGCGCGGGCCAATGCCGACCTGCTCGCCACTCCAGAATTGAAACAGACCTTCCTCAACATCTATGCCTCCCAAGGCCCAGAGGAAGCTCGACGCTGGCTAAAACACCACTGGCCAACCCTGCCCGAGGCTGAACTGGAGCACCGGCTGCGGCGGTATGGGTTAAACCCTTGCGGCGAGATCATTGGATGCGACTTCCACTGCAACCTGGCTGAGATCCACCTCAACCGGCTGGATCCCCACAACCGCCAGGAACAAGAGGAGGCCTTCACGGCGGGGGCCCTGACAGCGGCGGCGCTATTGCACCATCGCTTTGTCGAGCCCCGCTTCCAGCGCTCGCGGGAGTGGGATCCCATCGTCGGCGTCTCGTTTACGGGGCTGTTTGACTTTTGCGTCAAAGCCTTTGGGGTGGACTGGTTGCGCTGGTGGCAGGAGGGGAGGCCGGATACGCCCCTGGGGCGGGAGTTTAAGCAGCAGGAGCGGGAATACCTCAGCTTTTGGAAGGAGGTTGTCCACCGCGTGGTCTGGGACTACTGCGACCGCCACGGGTTGCGCCGTCCCAACCGCTGCACCACTGTTCAGCCTGCTGGCACCAAGTCCCTGCTCACCAACGCCTCGCCCGGCTGGCACCCGCCCAAGGCCCAGCGCTACATCCGCCGCATCACCTTTGCCAAAAACGACCCCGTGGCCCTTGCCTGTCTGGACTATGGCTACTCGGTAGTGCCTGCCCAGGCGGACAAGGACGAAAACGGCAACCTGCTCAACGATCCCTTTGATCCCCGCTGTACCGAGTGGCTGGTGGAGCTGCCGGTGGAGGTGGAGTGGGCCAATTTGCCCGGCGCCGAGGAGATTGAGATTGAGCGCTTCTCTGCCCTGGCCCAGTTTGACTTCTACATGCAGGTGCAAAAGTACTACACTACCCACAACACCTCAGCCACCATCGAGCTGCGGGAGGACGAGATCGAGGCGCTGGGATCCCGCATTTACGAGGCCATCCGCGACGACGAGGGGTACATTAGCGCAGCGCTGTTGGCGCGCTTCGACGCTCCCTTCCCCCGCTTGCCCTTTGAGAAAATTGACAAAGCCACCTATGAACGGCTGATGGCTGAAGTCAAGCAAAGACGAAAAACCGACAACTTTTACGAGGCCCTGGCGCGCTACGACCGCAACCTCGCCCTCATGGCAGAGGGGCCGGCAGGGTGTGATGCTCTCGGCTGTCTAATGCCGGAGGCCAGCCCGCAGAGCGAGAACCCGCCCCGTTAGCAGAAGGGGGGATCCCGCCCAAGCTAGGTGCTGTTGCCCCTTCTCCGCTAGCCGGCCCTGGCTACACTGTTCTTGGCTGGGATAGCCGTGCGCGCCTCGGCAGCCCCATCAGCAGGGCAGGCGCACTGGGCGCAGTTGGGTTTTCCCTGCCCAAGCGTTTGCTGGCTGGGGGAGTGGGATCTGATGCAGACAGGAGAGCGGCTCCAAAAGAAAGCCTGGGCGAGGGAAATCCGGCGCAGACTGGGGGGGCTGGTGCTGGCGCTGGTGGTGCTGCTGGGGATCGCCTGTTCTAGCCCCAAGGGCTCTGGGACCTCCCCTCCTGGATTGCTCCCGCCTCCGCCTGAGCCGGGCAGCCAGTCAATCCCTCTGACGGTGCGCACTCTGGGCAATAGCCGCTTTAAGTTGCTGAGCTTGAGGGTGGAAGTGGCAGGGGGGGAGGCCGAGGTGTTACTGGACACCGGCTCGGCAGGGCTGCGCATCTTATCGTCAGCAGCAGGCCGCCTTGGCCTGGAGCGGACAGGGATCCCTTCCACAGTAACCTTTGCCGATGGCACACAATTTATCGGGGTGCTGGCCCGCGCTCCCTTTGGCTTGGGCGGGATCCAAAGTCAAGAGCCGGTAACGATTCAGTTGATTGACCAAATTACCTGTGTGGAGGGTCTGGTGGCCACCTGCTCCGACAACCTATTTGGACCAGGGCGGCCCTTTACTGGGATCCTTGGCACCTCCCTAGACGAGCGCAGCCCCGATGCCAACTTGTTTAGCCCCCTTCCTCGCCTGCCGGGCAATTTGGGTTCTGGGTACATCCTCCAGACAGGTGGGTTCGACTCTGGGCAAGGCCTTTTCACCCTCGGCCTGACGGAGGCCAACACCGCTGGTTTCAATTTCCGGCAACTGCCTCAGGTGGGAAGCTTTCCCAATGGCACGCCCATCTGGCGGGATGAAGCCCTGCAGGTGGCCTACAGCATCAGCAATACCTCTATTCAAAATGTCCTCAGTCCCACCCTATTTGACAGCGGCGCCTCCGACATCTTCCTCAACGTTCGCCTGTTGGGATCCCCTCCCTTTCCCACCTCAACCCTGCCCCCCGGGTCGGAATGGCGCGCCGTCCTGGAGGGGGCATTTGACTACCGCATTCGGGTGGGCTTTCCGGTAACGCCCAGCCGGGATCGGATCTTTGTTAACGGCAACCAAAGGGTGCAACTGCTGGGCATGCCCCTGTTTTTCAACGCCGACGTTGCTTTCGATATTGAACGCGGTCGGATTGGCTTTCGCCTACGTTGAGATCAAGGCCTTGAGTTGAATTGTGGAGGAAACCAATGTTTGCCCAGGAGGGGATCCCTGCACGTAGAAGGCCACGCTGCTGGCTCTGGCTTTGGGTTCTGCTGCTGTTGGGTTGGCTGGGATTGGGCGGGCCGGCTTGGTCCATTAGTTTGGGGGATCCCTTGCCGGAGTGGGCTAAGTCTATGCAGGTAGGACGCCAGCGGCTACGCGGCGTGGAGCACTACCAAGGCCAAGAGCAGATCCGGGCCTACGGCAACCAGGCGGGGCGGGTGTTTTGGATTCAAATCGAAAGCAGTGCCGACCTGCCGCCGGATCCCCGGCAGTACCTGGGGGAGTACCAGGCGTTTCCAGCCGAGGTCATCCAGGTGGTGCCCCTGCGGGCGCAGCGGTTGCGCTTCCGCCAAGGAAATCGCAGCGCTGAATGGCAAGTGGTGGGCATGAGCGGCCACTTTGAAGCCGAGGCGTTTAGCTATGACCTGGCCCCACCGGAGCTGTTTCG
>NZ_JANSJN010000006.1:13320-44836 GCF_047462555.1 Synechococcus sp. B60.1 | reverse complement strand
ACGAGGGGAGGGAGGCAGGTACAGCGCCGGCCTTCCCGTCTTGCAAGGTAACTCCTGAGGGCGCTGCCTACCTCAACTGCTGCTGACTGGGAGGATCCCTGATGTTGGTTGAGCAATCGCTATCCTGTCTGTTCTGCCTGGGGTTTTGCGATAGAGAGGGACAGGGGGGCAGTGATGGTTATGTACAACGTTGCACCTAATCAGCACCCGGGGCTGGGAACCCGCCTCGTGCGTCTTGGATGCTGCAGCTCTACGATGGCTAGCGCCACGCTTTGCAAACGGAGACTCGGTATACGGGATGGACTCCGTCCCGCTGCCGCGAACGATGAAGCAACTGGGGCGGAGGAAGAGACAAAAGCCTTGCCCAGATGGGGAAACCCGTCTGCCCATGCGGTGAGGTAGTTCATGACGTTGAGACAGTATATGCCTTTCATTAGCCTACTGACGGATTTTGGCCTCGAAGATCCCTACGTAGGCATCGTGAAAGGGGTGATCTGGGGAATCGCGCCCCAAGCCCAACTGATCGACCTCAGCCACGAGATCCCGCCCCAGGATGTGGCAGCGGCCCGTTTTGCCCTGATGACGGCCTATCCCCATTTACCTTCTGGAACCATTCACCTGGCGGTGGTAGATCCGGGGGTGGGGAGCAGCCGAAGGGCGGTGGCCGTCCAAACCCAAGGAGGCTATTTGGTCGGCCCTGACAATGGCCTCTTCAGCGGCGTTTTGGAGCAATCCCCACCTCTGGCTGCTGTGGAACTCAACCGACCCCGCTACTGGCGCACTCCTTCTCCCAGCCGTACCTTTCACGGGCGGGATATTTTTGCCCCGGTGGCCGCCCACCTGGCCAACGGGATCCCTTTGGCAGAGTTGGGGGATCCCTTGGAGGTGGCCGAGCTGGTTCGCTGGGACTGGCCACCACCTCAGGCAGAGCCCGACGGCGGCCGCGGCGTGATCCAGGCCATCGACCGCTTCGGCAACGGCATCACCACTCTCCCCGGCAACTGGGTAGAGGGCCGCAACTGGAGAGCTTGGGTCAAGGGGATCACCATCCGCTCCGCCGCCACCTTTGCCGAGGGAAGTGAGGGCGAGCTGCTTGCCCTGGTGGGCAGCTCCGGCTTGGTGGAGATTGTGCAAAACCGGGGCAACGCCAGCTGCACCTTGGATTTCAAAGTAGGGGACGAGGTGCGCGTGCAGTGGGGTAGCTAGGCGAACTCCCTCACCCCTGCCCCCTCTTGCTTGGGGAGAAGGGAGACTAGGCAGGCTGGCTTTCCACCGTTAAAGTTTCCGACGGAGCTGTGGAAGTTGAGGTTCCTATCTGAACTTTGACCGCCTGCACGGCATCGGCCTTGGGCAGGGTGAGGGTGAGAATGCCATCCCGGTAGATGGCCGAGACTTTTTCCGGCTGAATGCTTTTGGCTAGCTTGAGGATGCGTTGAAAAGGCTGAGGCTCCACCTCTTGGTAGCGTAATTCAGCACCTTCAGGGCCTTGAAGCTGGATTTCACCGCTAATGGAGAGCTCCTGGGCTGTGGCCTCGATGTGGAAGCGCTCGCGATCGGCGCCGGGCACCCAGAGCTGGACAGTGTAGGCCTCGCCGCTCTCCCAAACCTGTAATGGTGTGGGGAAGAAAGTGCGAGGGCGCTCTCCAGAGCTCTGCTGCTTCGGGAAGTCAAGGGTGCTTCGCTGCAGGCGCACATCGAGGATGGGGGTGAAGTAAACCAATTCCATAGCCGCTCCTTGGGTAGTAGGGTGGACAATTCTTGAAAAACAGGTCAACAGGGATAACAACCGGATCCCACCGTTCTACAGAACTCCCCCACGTTGGAAAAAGCTGTATTGAGACGAGATGGGATCCAAACCCAATTCTGCTTCAATGATCCAAGACCGCTGTTGCCAGCAGGGAGGGCAAACCGATCCAGCTAGGGGAGGATCCCATCACCTTTCTCCAAAGTTTGCTTTGGACAACCTCATCTAGAGCCAGCGGGATCCCTGTCGCAACCTTTTCTCTGCCAGTTCGATCGGCTTCTGCTGGGGATGCTGCCAGACAGCTTGACAGAGGAATGGGGGTTAGGGCCGTGCGGTAACAGCTTGGATTCTCTAATTTGCCCGCCAGTTCAGCACACTTTATCAAAGCTTAAAATTCTAACCCTAGCTTCAATTGAAGTTATTTGGTTAGTCTCTCAGTTTGGTAGCAAGTTTTGAGAGAGAGCTGACAGGCAAGGCAGGTCGCCTCTAAGATGGCCTTCAAACCAGGACAGCTTGAGCAGTGGGATCCCATGTACGTGTATTGTCTAGAAGAAGTTTTGGAGGCAGGAGCGCCATACAACCTCGAGGAGCTGATAGAACGGCTATCGCAGGGGGATCGCACCCTTTTAAGCCGGTTGTTCGACGTTCGCTACCCCTACTGGAAGCGCAACCTCCGGCGCAATGTTCGCTTGGTGGGTGATCTGCGCTATCTGGGAGAGGTGCCGGTTTTGGTCTTGTTTGGCCTTTGGGGGAGAGGCAGCCACGAGTACCGAGAGTTCCTGGAGCGGCGGCAGGATCCCGGCTATCAAGAGCGGGTGAGGAACTGGGTGCCTGACGATCAGCTACAGGCCTGGCTGGCACAAAGGCAAGCGGAAAATGAACAAGAGGAAGCGCGGCAAAACCAGCTCCTCCCTCTCCCCAGTGAACTGTACGATTGGACACAGTTTTTAAATACTCCCAACCGCCAGGAGCGACTGGTGTTGGAAAGCGGGGAATGGGTTCGGCAAGTGCAAGCCCTTTCTCTAGAACAGCGGCGCCAAGTGTATCGGGCGGTAGAGCAATTCATTAGCGATGAGAAAGGTAATCTCTACCAGGAACTACCACTGTTTTATCCAGGAGCTGAGGTTAGATGCTGGCGGGAAGGCTCGATACATCTGGCTATCAGCCTGGTGCAGGTATGTGAGCAGGAAAGAGTCTTGTCTCCATTTTTAATTGGGGTTTACGACCACGCTCCGGAGCAGAGAGAGCGGTTTGACCTAGGGCGCCAAACTTGCCTATTTGGGATGGGGGCCGATCGGCCGGATATTCTCCAACACCCACAATCTTTAGAGATTTGGAAGCGATATGCCCGCCGCGCCTACCCCGATTACATGGTTGCAGATGAAAACATCTGGCTGGAAATCCAGGAAACTACAGAGGGGAACTTAGCTTTATCGATGGAAGAAGAAGAAATTCTCCAAAGCACCTCTATGCCTCTACTGATCAACGGGCGAGCTGGAAGCGGCAAATCTCTGATGTTGTATTACCGTTTTGCTGATTACTGCAGCCATTACCTGAAGAATTCAAGCAAAGGAAACTTTCAGTACCATCCTCTCTTTTTAACCTACAGCCCGAGTCTAGTACAGCAAGCCCGCAGCAAGGTAAGTACAATTTTGCGGGTCAACCATCGTTACCGAGAGAGAGGCAGTGACTTCTCAGAAGAGGAAATTGGGCGATGTCAAGCTTTCTTTAGCACCTTCCAGGACTACCTGTTGAGCTGTCTTCCGCCGGAGAGACAAGAACGCTATCAACTGGAGCGATATGTCAATTTTTATCGATTTCGGAGCTGGTACCGCGGCCGCAGCGATATAGAGTTAGCTTGGCATACGATTCGCACTCTGATCAAGGGCTATGAAGTAAGCGACTACTTGGATCCAGATTGCTATCGGGAATTGCCTCAAGCTGACCGCACTGTAGATGTAGAAGTCTTTGATCGAATATACGAGCAAGTTTGGCCAGGTTATCAGGAACGAACTAACTACGAAGGCTACTGGGACGATCAAGATTTGGCTAGAGATGTCCTACAGAATGGTTGTCTTAGATCAATTCATCCGGTCATTTTCTGTGATGAGGTTCAAGACTTTACCCAGCTTGAGCTGAATATTGTTTTCTGCTTGTCACCTTGGGGAAAATATAAGCTGGATTGGGCTATCGAGCGTTTACCTTATGCTTTTGCTGGGGATCCCCTGCAAACGATCAATCCTACAGGATTTCGTTGGGATGCTCTAAGGAGCCATCTCTACAAGCATATCCATGCTTACTTGTTGCCGAGTCATTCTCTCGAGATTCCAAGTCCCCGAGAGTTAAAAAATAACTACCGCTGTAGCCCTCAGATCACTCGTTTTAGCAACCTGGTTAACCTGTGGCGGCGAGTTCTTAGCAATGATCGGGGGATTTATCCACAGCAGCCTTGGCGTTTTCAGGAACCAGGTAGGCCAGCTCAAAAGTTTGTGCTGGATGGCCAGGACAAGAACTTAACTCAACATGAGCTGAGGAGTATGCTCAGGAACAGCACGGGTACAGTTTGCATCCTGCCTTGTCCCATAGGAGAGGAGCTGGACTACGTCCGCCAAGATCCCGAACTCCAGAGAGTTTTTGCCGAAGAGCTGGAGCAAAATCTCAAGCCGGCGCTGCTGCAGACTATTACCGCTGTCAAGGGCATGGAGTTCAAAAAGATTATTCTCTACAAGTTTGGCGACTACTATCGACAAAACTTTAGCAGAAGGCTTAACCACTATGCTCAAGAACCTGCAGAGAAAGTATCCCTACAGCTACATTATTTTCTCAACCAGCTATACGTTGGTATTACCCGCCCCATCGAAGCCTTAGCTGTTGTGGATACTGCAGTTGGCTGGCGGGAATTTTGGGATCCTGCCTTGGAGATTGACTTTTGGCTCAATCACTCTCATTTGCAGCCCGATCGATCCCAATGGCAAACGCATCCGCCTGTACTGGCGGGCTTCGCTCCAGGCACCGGCATCCAATACTGGACGGATAAAAACTTACAGGATGTCCTGGACTTGGCTCTTGGGTTTCTTAGGCGAGGGGTAGAGGAGGGAAATCCTGAGCTCTTGGAAGATGCACGCGCCTTTGCTCGGCAGGCAGTCAACCAGAAATTAGAACAGGAATGCCAAGCTTGGATCCTCAAGCTGCAGAGGGATTACGTTCCTGCAGGTCGTCAGTTTTTAAGCCTGGAAAGATCCGCCCTACCCAATAGACATCTCATCCGGGAAGCCTGGGAGTGCTTTTGGAAGGCAAAAGCTTGGTTAGAGTTACAGCAGCATCGTCCCACTCACTTTGCCAGGTGCTCCGAGATCCCCGACTACAGTCCTCTGGTGGATTTGATGGTGGTAACCCAAAACAGCTCTGCCAAGTCCATGGAGCGCTTTCGACAGATAGTTCGAGTGCGAGATTGGTTGAGCGTTGAGGTCAGCCCGAAGCATTCGGATCCCACCTGGAAGGTTTGTGTGGAGAAGTTTTTGGTGGAGCTGGAGCAAGTTTTCGATAATCTAGAGACTTTTCGTTCTAAGCTGGAGGACCGTGAACTTTTTTGGCAAGAGACCCTTGAGGCCTTGAGGGAGCGTTTGGCCTTTCTTGGCCAGCGGCAGCCGTTCGCAGGGCAATATCACAAAATTCTCGGCATCTGTTATTTCCAGCAACAGAAACTTGAGGAGGCAGTTGCCATTTGGGATCAAGGTGGCCAAACGGAGCATTCCTACTACTACCGGGCCAAGATCCAATTGGAGAAGCCGCCTGGCCAGGTGAGGTGGCTATCCAAAGACCGGCAGGACGCAGCAGTGGTGAGCAAATGGCAGGAGGCGGGACGTCCCCTCGCGGGCGAGTGGGAGGAGTACATCAACGATGTCATCCTCAGCCTGGAGCGCTTGAAAGAGTGGCCGCTGCTGCTGCGAATCCTGATCCGGCGCCGCGAGTGGGGCAGGCTTTGGGAAGTGGTTCAGGCCCACCCACAGGCGTGGCAGCGCGGACATGACTACGAGTTGGTGGCCAGCATGGCTCGAGACATGGCAACCAACTGGGATGAGCTGAGGTGGAAGCTCCCTGGACTGCGGGATTTTCTGCAGGAAGTGGTAAGCAGTGTGCGCGGGGAGCACGCTTGGTGGCTGCAACCGCTGGAGGTGGGCCTGGCCTATGAGCGACTGGGCCGCTACCGAGACGCGCTCAGGTTTTATGAGCGCTTTGCTGAAAACGGAATCGGTAGAATCCCAAGATGGCAACGCTCTCAGATTCGGCAGCGCTGGCTTTTGGTTCACAAGAAGTATCGAGATTCTCTGCAGGCGGAGGGACGACCGACCGATCTTTTGGCAGAGGAGTTTAGCCGCGCGCAAGAGCGCTGGCGTGAGCAACTGCCCCAGGCAGAGCCTGAGCTGGAGGAACGGGATCCCTGGCTACACGACTTCGTGGAGCACCCCAGCCCTGTTCAGAGTTGGCTGCTGCAGCGGGAGCAAACTGAAGTTCAAAGACTGCAAGTGGCAATCCGCGAAGAACTGAAGCGGCTCAACGAGAGGCAGCTCCAGCAAGTTTATGGCCTGATCCAGCGATTTCTCGGCCCAGGTTGAGCAGGAGTTGGAAGTAGAGCCACCTACCGCAAGATCTGCTGCAGGCGCTCCAGGGCGCGTTGGTTTTCTTCAGGGGTGCCCACCGTTAGGCGCAGCCCGCCGCCGGTACAGCGCACACAAGTTCCCAGCTCTTGCCAGGCCCGCTGCAGATCCTGGGGATCCCATCCTGCCACCCGGAAGTAGAGAAAATTGGCCTGGCTAGGCCACACCCGCACCCCCGGCAGCTCCTGCAGGGCTTGGTAGAGGGCTTCCCGTTCCTGACGGATAAGGGGTAGGTCGGCCAAAAACTCCTCGGCATGTTCCAGGGCAATCTGAACGGCCCACTGGGAGATGGCCGAGAGATTGTAGGGCAGGCGGATGGCATCCAGCACCTGGACGAGCTGCGGATGGCCGATGGCATAGCCCACCCGGTGAGCTGCCAGGCGAAAGGCTTTGGAGAAGGTGCGCAAGATAACCCAGTTGGGGTGCTCCACCAGCTTGGGCAGGGCCGTGTGTTGGCTGAACTCGAAATAGGCCTCATCGAGGATCACCAAAATCTCGGCGGGCAACCCTTCCACCCACTCCCACTCGGCGGTGCTCAGGCCATTGCCGGTGGGCGAATTGGGATCCACCAAACACACCACTCGCACCTGCTGCTCCGCTATCGCCTGTTGACACCGCTCCAGATCCAGGGCAAACGTCTCAGGGTGGCGGGGCACCCGCACCACTGGGATCCCCAGGCTCTGGGCCAGGATGGCGTACATAGAAAAGGTAGGCTCTGGCACCAGAATGCCACCCCTTCCGCCCAGGCAGGTGGCAATGAATAGGGATCGGATGAGCTCGTCGGAGCCGTTGCCCAGGCTAATCTGGGCAGGATCTGCCCCGGCATAGGCGGCAATGGCCTGCTTGAGGCCCCGGTGATGAGCATCGGGGTAGCGGTTGCTCGGGATCCCTTTTTCCCAGAGGAGGGAGAGTTTCTGCTTGAAGCCCGCCGGCCAATCCCAGGGAAACTCGTTGGCATCCAACTTGTCGGCAGCTTGGGGCGGCACGGCATCATAGGACTTGAGGTGAAGCAAATCCGGGCGCAGATACCGCAAGGCACACATCTCCCTACCCTAACGGAGCAAGGTACCTATGATAGCAGTGCTGACCTGCTTGCCGATGTAGGCTAGAGTGTTCCTAACAGGTACGGGGCTGACGGGGCTCGAACCCGCAACTTCCGCCGTGACAGGGCGGTGCTCTAACCAATTGAACTACAGCCCCAGGAGCTGCGAATACCCATTTTGAACCTAAGTAAGGATGGTTGTCAATCATGGTATCTAGTCTGGCGGCCCAGGCCGCAACGCTGGTAGAGGAGGCCCCGCAGAACGGGATCCCGACAGCGGCGATGCAACAGGTCGCAGAGGTGCTCACCCAGGTGGCCCAACACCTGGATCACCTGCAGTACACCACCTTGCGCTACCCCGATGGCGGCTGGCTGACGGTGCGGGTGGTAGAAAGATCCGCCGGGACGGAGTCCCCCCCAGGATTCGAACCCATCGGCCAGCTGTGGATCCCGGCCTTTGGCCACCTGGAAGATGCTCAAGCCACGCTGGCGGAACTGCGGGAGCAAGCGCCGGACTTGGAGGCCACCTCCTTTGGGGTTTTGGAGCTGCTCTTTTTGGCCCTGGGCCTTTCCCGCGCCGAAGGCATTGTTTTTTACGACCAGGCGGGGGATCGGCGGCAAGGGAAAGCCGTAGCCTGCCGGCCTCTGGCGGAGCAGGTGAGCCAGGCTATCCGCAGCGGGCTTCCTCCCATAGCCTAAGGCGGGAACGGATCCGCTCTAGCTCACGATGGCACCCTGGCGGCGGGCGAACTCCCGCAGCTTCCTATCCATCTGCGCCCCTCGCAGATCCGCTTTGTAAAAGCTGGTGAAGCGCTTGCCCTTTTCTTCAGCTTGGCGTGGCAGGGAAGTCCTGCCGCCTGCAGACCAGAGCACCGACCCGGCTACCACCAAAGCAATCCCAGCCGCTCCCAAGGCATAAACCACATTGCGCGTGGTGAGGTGGACGAGCAAAAACGCCAGGCTCCCAGCTCCCAAGAGCCCTCCCAGGCCTGCTAGGATCCCTCCCAGGGTCTTGGCCGAGCCGAGGAGCCGGCTCAAAAAGCGCAGCCAGCGGGGTTGCGGTGTGTTGAAGCGGATCCCGCGCAGATCGGCTCCCTGCAAATTGGCCCCTGAAAAATCGGCCCCCCGCAGATCGGCGCAGCGCAAGTCATAACCGGCTAAGTTCTGGTTGGCGAAAGACTTGCCCCGCAGATCCGCCCCCGCCAAAGACGGGATCCGCGGCGGGGTGGCTGGCTTGATCTGCCCGCTGCCAGTGATGCGGCTGGCTTGGCCCAGTTGGGTAAAACCGGTGGGAACCGCTCCCACGGGCAGCATGCCTCCCGCACCGGACCGAGGGAGCGGCGCAGGCGAGAACCCATCTGTTCGGGCCAGGGGGAGAGCGGTTGAACGGCGTTTGGCCCACTGGTCGGAGATCAGCAACGGGCTGGAATCGGCAGTCAACGGAGAACTGGGCAAGAGAACCGGCGAGGAAAGGGGGCCCTCCTGCACCGGGATCCCTTGCAGAGCCCGCAGCACCTCGGTAGCCGTGGCAAAGCGCTGGCTGATGGCCGGCTGCAGCATGCGGCGCAAAATGGCGTCGAACTCAGGGCTGAGCTGCAGGCGATCCGACCAATCCCATTGGCCGGTGTTGTGGTCGTAAAACTTGGCCGGCGACTCCAGAGTCATCAAATTGATGCAAGTGGCGGCCAGCGCGTAGAGATCGCTGGCGGGGCCCACCGCCTGGCCAGCCATCTGCTCCGGCGGAGAAAAGCCCAGGGAGCGAATCGCCGTTCCCTCCTCCGACGACTTGTGGCCCGGCCCAAGCTGCTTCACCGCCCCAAAGTCGATTAGCACCAGGCGGCCATCTTCTTTGCGGCGAATCAGGTTAGCCGGCTTGATATCGCGGTGGACGGTGTTCTGGCTGTGGACATAGTTGAGGATCAGCAGCACCTCCTGCATCACTTGCCGGGCTTGTTCTTCGGAGAAAGGCCCATTGCGCCGCATCTCCTGAGAAAGCGTGATCCCCTCGATAAACTCCTGCACCAAGTAGAATTGGCCGCCTTCTTGGAAGTGGGCGTAGAGCTTGGGGATTTGCGAATGCTCCCCCAGGCGCTCCAACACCTCAGCCTCGCGGTTAAACAGTTCCTCCGCCAGCCTGGCCAGTTGGGGCGAATTTTCAGCCGGGCGCAACTGCTTGATCACCCGCCAGGGCTTGGAGGGCATGTCCTCATCGCGGGCCAAGAAGGTGGCGCCAAATCCCCCCTGCCCCAGACGCTTGAAGGCCCGGTAGCGATTGCGCACCAGCAGCGGCTGGCCACAGGAGGCACAGGTGGAGGCATCCGGTGGATTTTCTGGCTGCAGACAGTCAGGATTGAGACAATAGCAGGTGGGCATACCCCTCCAAGCGCTACCGACTGACGGCTAGGTAACCGAGACGAGGCTGATGGGCGGGCAAGCGCGTTGCCAGAGATACATCTAGCCTAGACCAAGGGGAGAAAAATCTTGCACATCTGGCTCCAACAGGCTGATCCTAGCGTTTGCCCACGCGGGCTCAATCGGAGAAATCGCTTAGATTTTTCTGCTTTGGCGGGCGGTGCCGACAAAATCCAGACCTCAAGAGTTCAACTGCCCCAGCGGCAAAAAACCTAGAATTATCAATACAGTTATTCTTCGCCTTGACCATGTCTCCATCCTTCTCCGGTGCCGCCATCCGGCAGGCTTTTCTGGACTTCTACGCCCAGCGGGGCCACCAGGTACTGCCCAGCGCCTCCTTGGTGCCGGAGGATCCCACGGTGCTGCTGACCATCGCCGGCATGCTACCCTTCAAGCCCATCTTCCTGGGGCATCGGGATCCGGAGTACCCACGGGTCACGACTGCCCAGAAATGCGTACGCACCAACGACATCGAGAACGTGGGACGGACGGCTCGCCACCACACCTTTTTTGAGATGCTGGGCAACTTCAGCTTCGGCGACTACTTCAAAAAAGAGGCCATCACCTGGGCCTGGGAGCTGGTGACGGAGGTGTTTGGCCTGCCGCCGGAGCGCCTGGTGGTGAGCGTCTTTCGAGAAGATGAGGAGGCCTTTGCCCTCTGGCGCAATGAGATTGGGATCCCGCCCCACCGCATCCGGCGCATGGGGGAGGAGGACAACTTCTGGGCTGCCGGCCCCACCGGCCCCTGTGGCCCTTGCTCCGAGATCTACTACGACTTCAAGCCGGAGCTAGGGGATGAGCAGATTGACCTAGGGGACGACTCCCGCTTTCTGGAGATCTACAATCTGGTGTTCATGGAGCTCAACCGGGACAGCGAGGGCCGCCTCACTCCCTTGGCCAAGCAAAACATCGACACTGGCCTGGGGCTGGAGCGGCTGGCTCAGGTGTTGCAGGGAGTCCCCAACAACTATGAGACAGATTTGATCTTCCCCATTGTGCAGAAGGCGGCTGAGATCGCTCAGGTGGACTACTTCCGGGCCAGCCCCGAGCAGAAAGTCTCCCTCAAGGTTATTGGGGATCACGCGCGGGCGGTGATGCATCTGATTGCCGACGGGGTAATCCCCTCGAATGTGGATCGGGGCTACGTGCTGCGGCGCTTGATCCGGCGGATGGTGCGCCACGGGCGCCTCTTGGGGATCGGCGAGCCCTTTACCTGGCCAGTGGTGGAGACGGCCATCCAGTTGGCGGAGGCGGCCTATCCCGAGGTGCGGGAGCGGGAGGCGGTGATCAAAGCCGAGCTGCAGCGGGAAGAGGAGCAGTTTCTCAAGACTCTGGAGCGGGGGGAGCGGCTGCTGTTTGATCTGTTTGCCAACGTCACCGCCACTGGCGCGCCAAAGCAGATCTCCGGTGTCGACGCCTTCAAGCTCTTTGACACCTACGGCTTCCCGTTGGAGCTGACCCAGGAAATTGCCCAGGAGCACGGCTTTAGCGTGGATGTCCAGGGCTTTGAGCAAGAGATGGAAAAACAGCGGCAGCGGGCCCGCGCCGCTCACCAAACCCTCGACGTCATGGCCCAGGGATCCCTGGACGAGCTGGCTGAGTTTTTAATCGAGACGGAGTTTCTCGGCTACAACCAGTCCTCTGCCCGCGGCGTGGTGGAGGCGCTCCTGGTGGAAGGGAAGTCGGTGCCTCAGGTAGAGGCGGGGCAGGTGGTGCAGGTGGTTTTGGATCGCACGCCTTTTTATGCGGAGTCCGGGGGGCAAATTGGCGATCGCGGCTACCTGGCCGGGGACGGAGTGTTGGTACGGGTGGAGGATGTGCAAAAGCGGGGGGATCTGTTTGTCCACTTAGGCCGGGTGGAGCGGGGGATCCTGCGGGTGGGGGATCCCGTGCAGGCCCAGATTGACCTGGCCTGTCGGCGGCGCGCCCAGGCCCACCACACAGCCACCCACCTCTTGCAGGCAGCCCTTAAGAAAGTGGTCGATCCCTCCATCAGCCAGGCGGGATCCCTGGTGGCCTTTGACCGGCTGCGCTTTGACTTTACCCTGTCGCGTCCCCTTACCCCCGAAGAGCTGCAGCAGGTTGAGGATCTGGTCAACACCTGGATTGCTGAGGCCCATCCGGCTCAGGTAGCCATTCTGCCCCTGGCAGAGGCCAAAGCCAGAGGGGCGGTGGCCATGTTTGGGGAAAAATACGGTGCCGAGGTGCGCGTGGTTGACTTTCCGGGGGTGTCGATGGAGCTTTGTGGCGGCACCCACGTCAGCAACACTGCCGAGATCGGCCTGTTCAAGATCATCTCCGAGAGTGGGGTAGCCGCCGGGATCCGCCGCATCGAGGCTGTAGCCGGGCCGGCGGTGCTGGAATACCTAAACGAGCGGGATAGCGTCGTGCGGGAGCTGAGCGCCCAATTCAAGGCCAAGCCGCAGGAGATCCCAGAGCGGGTAGCGGCTCTGCAGGCGGAGCTGAAGGCTGCCCAGAAGGCGCTTGAGGAGGCCCGCAGCCAGCTGGCCCTGCTCCAGGCAGAGCAGCTCTTGCCCCAGGCAGTATCGGTTGGGGATCTCAAGATCTTGGTGGCGGAATTGGGATCCACTCCTCCTGAGGCGCTTAAAACCGCCGCCGAGCACCTGCTGCAGCGGCTAGGGGAAGGGGCAGTGGTGCTGGGATCGGTGCCGGAAGCCGGCAAGGTCAGCCTGGTGGCCGCCTTTAGCCCGGCGGTGCAGCAACTTGGCCTCAAGGCGGGCTCCTTTATCGGCGAGATTGCCAAACTCACAGGCGGCGGTGGAGGTGGGCGGCCCAACTTGGCCCAGGCCGGTGGCAAGCAGCCCGAGAAACTGGCGCAAGCCCTACAGGCGGCCCAGAAGCGGCTGCAGGCAGAGCTGGAAAAGGGAGGGAAGAAACCTGCAAGCTCGAGCAGTTAGGAGAGGAGCAGCCCCTCTGCCCCATAATGGAAGCCTGGGATTTTCCGCACTCACCATGACGCCCAATAGTTGGTCCAGTGCCATCGACCTTAGCCAAAAGCGCATTTTGCTCACCGGAGGGAGTGGCTTTTTGGGCAAACATGTGCTGCAGCAGTTGCAAGTGCTGGGGGTGAAGCCGGAGCAGGTGCGGATCCCGCGCTCCCGCACCCACGACCTGCGCCGCTGGGAAGTCTGCCAAGAGGTGGTGCAGGGGCAAGATATCGTCATCCATTTGGCGGCCCATGTGGGCGGCATCGGCCTCAACCAGGCCAAGCCGGCGGAGCTCTTCTACGACAACCTGATCATGGGATCCCAGCTCATCCACGCCGCTTATCTAGCCGGGGTGGAGAAGTTTGTCTGCGTGGGCACCATTTGCGCTTATCCCAAGTTCACCCCCGTCCCCTTCAAGGAAGAGGATCTCTGGAATGGCTACCCGGAGGAGACCAACGCCCCCTACGGCATCGCCAAGAAAGCCCTGCTGGTGCAACTGCAGGCCTACCGGCAGCAATATGGCTTCAACGGAATCTACCTCCTGCCGGTGAACCTCTACGGCCCCATGGACAACTTCGATCTCGAAACTTCCCACGTGATCCCGGCCTTGATCCGCAAGGTGCATGAAGCCCAACAGCGGGGCCAGAACTACGTGGAGGTGTGGGGAGATGGCAGCCCCACCCGCGAGTTTTTCTACGCCGAAGATGCCGCCCGCGGCATTCTCCTGGCCACCCAGCTCTACAACAGCTCCGAGCCCCTGAACCTGGGCACCGGAGAGGAGATCTCCATTCGGGATCTCATTGCCCTCATCTGCGAGCTGATGGAGTTTCGCGGCGAGATCCGCTGGCAAACGGACAAGCCCAACGGCCAGCCGCGCCGCTGCCTGGACGTCTCCAAAGCCCGTGAGAGGATTGGTTTTGTGGCCAAGGTGGGGCTGCGGGAGGGGCTGCAGCGCACCATCGACTGGTACCGCCGCCACGCCTCCAACGGGGCAAACTAGGCAAGGGGCTGGCTCTCCAGTCGTCCATCCTCCATGTGCAGCACCCGGTCGGCGATGTCGAGGATGCGGTTGTCGTGGGTCACCATCAGGATGGTGCAACCCTGCTCCCGCGCCAACTTCTCCATCAGGGTCACCACCTCGCGGCCCGACTTGCTGTCCAGGGCTGCCGTCGGCTCGTCGGCCAGCACCAGTTTGGGGTGGCTGACCAGGGCCCGCGCAATGGCCACTCGCTGCTTTTGCCCTCCCGAAAGCTGCTCTGGGTAGTAGTGGACGTGATCCCCGAGACCCACCGCCGCCAGCATCGCTTCCGCCCGCTCTTGGGCTTCCTGGGCGGAAAGGCCGTTGTGCAGCTCCAGAGCCATACGCACATTTTGAGCTGCCGTCAGGGAGCGCAGCAGGTTGTGGGCCTGGAAGATGTACCCCACCTGGCGGCGGATCTGGATGAGGGTGTTGGGCTGGGCGCCCCGCAGCTCCTGCCCCAACACCCGCAAGCTGCCCTCCTGCACCGAGCGCAAAGCCCCCAGGAGCGTGAGCAGCGTGGTCTTGCCGGAGCCGGAGGGGCCGGTCAACAACACGATCTCCCCCGGCTGCAAAACGAAGTTGATGTCAAAAAGCACTTGCTTGCGCAGGGATCCCTCGCCAAAGTAGTGGTTCACCCCTTCGGCTTTGACCACCGGCTCAACGGCATTTTGGGTGGAGGCGAGGGCGGCTTGATCGAGAAGGAAAGGCAGCATAGGGAACTCAAAATCTCAAACAACTTGGGTTGACAACTTATCGTGGGCCATCGTGGGAACTGCCGCGATTGAACCCTCCAGAAACCTTTGGCCGAAGGCCTTTAAAGGGATCCCAGAAGCTTTTGGGCAGTTGAGTTCAAGCCATTCAACAATCCATTCCCCCCTCCCCCATGCAACGCCTTGCCAAAACTTTAGAAGATATCGGCGGGATCGGCTGCCCGCAGCCGCCGCACGGCAATGGCCCCTGAGATAAAGCACATGCTCACCGTCAGGAGCAGCACCAGCACCGCCCGGCTGAAGGTCATGGCAATTGGCAGCAACGTGGCATTGGCCGTCAAATCGTAGAGCAAAACCGCCAGGGCAAAAGCGGGAATATATCCCAGACCGGCCAGCAAAATAGCTTCTTGAAACACCACCCCCAGCAAGTAAGTATCCGTGTAGCCCATGGCCTTAAGGGTGGCATATTCTGCCAGGTGATCCGACACATCGGTATAGAGGATCTGATAGACAATCACAATGCCGACGATGAAACCCATGGCCACCCCCAGGCCGAAAATAAAGCCGATGGCCGTGCCCTCCTCCCAGTAGCTTTGCTCCATATCGATAAACTCTGCCCGCGACAGCACCCGCACATCCTCCGGCAGCAAGGCCCGCATCTGCTGCACCAACGGCTGGGGATCCACCCCCGGCTGCAGTTGCACCACACCGATATCCACGAGGCCGCGCTCCCGCTGGGGAAAAATGCGCAGGAAGTTGAGGTCGCTGGTGAGGATGGTGCCGTCGGCGCCAAAGGTAGCCCCCATCTCAAACAGACCCCCCACCTGGACGCGGCGGTTCCCCACCTCGGTAAAGACCTCTCGACCGGACTCAAACCATTCCGGGATGGGGCCAAACTCGCTGCGGGAGCGGCGGTCGAAGAGCACCACGTCCGCCTTCTTGATCTCCTCCAACTTGTCGGGGGTCAGCTCCGGCAACTCCAGCAGGTCGGCAGAGGGATCCACCCCCACCACAAAGATGCTGCGGGTGCGGCGGGTCTGGGGGTTTTTCCAGAGGGCAAAGCCTACATAGACGGGCGAGATGGCCCGTACCCCCTCAAAGCCCAGTGCCTGGTACAGCCGCCGCTGGGAAAAGGTGTTCATGGCAATGAGGGCGTTGGACTGGGGGCTGACCAGGAAGATCTCCCCTTTGAGGGCGACGTGGAAGCGGATGGCGCTCTCCAGCAGGCTGTCTTGGAAGCCCAACTGCATGAACATAAGGATGCAGGCAAAGGCAATGCCCGCCAGGGCCACCAGCAGGCGGATCTTCTCCCGCGTCAACTGCAGCCAGGCCAACGGGATGCGGCGCCCGATAAACGCTACGCTGAACAAGCCGGACATCGTCCCCCCCCTACCCCTCGACCTCGATGGCCACATCTACTTGCAGGTTGGTCAGGCCAGCCACGCGGGCGCTGCTTTCCGGATCCAGGCGGATATACACCTCCACCACACGCGCATCCACATCGGCGGCGGGGTCGGTGTTGAGCACATCTTTCTTGCCGATTTGCAGGCCCAGGCGCTCGACCCGGCCCTGCAGCGTTTCTGGCAGCGCGCGGTTGCTGATGGTGGCCCGTTGTCCGGGCCGCACCCGCAGGATGTCGGTTTCGTAGACCTCCGCCACCACCATCATCTGGTCGGTGTTGCCCAGCTCGAGGATCCCTTTGTCGGCAGCGATAACTTCCCCAGGATGGGTGTGGATCTTGAGCACCTGGCCGGCCCGGGGGGCGCGGATGAGGGTGCGCTCCAGGCGGGCTTCTGCCAACTCCAGGTTGCGGGCCAGGGATCCCAGTTGCACTTGCGCTTGGGCCCGCCTCAGCCCTGCTTCAGCGGCTTGCACCTGGGCTTGGGCGTTGCGCAGATCCCGCTCGCGGGCCAGGCGCAGTTGATCCAGAGTGGCCTCAGCGGCCCGCAAGTCCTCCTGCCGTTGCCGCACCAGCAGAGCCTTCTGGTCTAGCTCCTGCTGGGAGATAGCCCCCTCCTGCCACAGGGTCTGAAAGCGAGCCAGGTTGGCCTCAGCATCGGCCAGCTCCGCCCGAAGGCGCTCCACCACCGCTTCCTGGGATCGGATCTGCAACTGTTGCGGTTCGTCTAGACGGTTGAGGCGGGTGCGCGCCTCTTCAACTTGGGCTTGGCCAAAGCGGGTCTCGGCCTCTAGTCGGGCGCGGGCTTCTTGCAGTTGGGCAGCAGCATACTCCCGCTCCGCCAGGCGCTCGCCATAGTTTTCCAGTCGCGCCAACACTTGGCCTGCCACCACGCGATCCCCTTCAGCTACCAACAGCTCTCCTAACCGCTCTCCCGGGGGGCCGGCCACCCGCACCACTTCTCCTTCCGGCTCCAGGCGCCCCAGGGCGCCAATACGGGGAGGTAGCCGCGTTTCCTCCGTTGCCTCTGCATTTGCTTCTGATACGGATTGGGTGGCCGCCTGCTGGCTCAGTCCCAGCCAGGCCAGCCCGGCTCCGGCCAGCAATCCAGTTCCCGCAATAGACCAGAGTAGCCGCTGATTCATCGTTCCCTGCCCGTTTAGTTTTGCGGTTGGGGACGGTCGTTACAGTTGCAATTCTTTAATAAATGTAAAGTTTATGGGGCGAGGATGTCCAGGTTTTTCTCATGTGTTTATTTTTCGGGTACTTGTTTTTCTTCGGCTGATCTTCGGTTGTCGGCCTCCGTCGGCTACCTAACCCAAGGGATTCCTGATATGATCTGGCCTGTTCGGGGCCCTTCTGCAGGTGCCAATTTCTAGGTGTGGTGCGAGGAGTGAGGTGGAGTTGCGATGGTGGAAACAGTTGCAGGGGAAGATCCCGTTGTGCCGGCGCCAGCTCGTTCTCCATCTCTGCCTGCCAAAAATTTGGATCCGTTAAAGCCGCTACTGCCGGCTTACCACTTTGTTGGGATCGGCGGAGTGGGGATGTCGGCCCTAGCCTACATTTTGGCCAAGCAGGGGTTTCGCGTTTCCGGCTCAGATATTGCCGCCAATGGCCGTACCCGTCGCCTGGAAGCCTTGGGGGTACGCTTTATTCAGGGCCACACTCTAGAGGGTTTGGCCGGGGATCCCCAGGTGGTCTATTCCAGCGCCATCCGTCCCAGCAACCCGGAATTGGCAGCGGCTCTAGACAAGGGATTAAAGGTTTGGCATCGAGCCGATTTACTGGCTGCCCTGTTTAACCATCGCCCCAGCATTGGTGTAGCAGGCACCCATGGCAAAACCACCACCAGCAGCATGATTGGCTATGTGCTGCTGGCAGCAGGCTGGGATCCCACCTTGATTATCGGTGGGGAGATGGATGCCTGGGATGGCAACGCCCGTCTGGGCCAGGGGGAATATTTGGTGGCGGAGGTGGATGAGTCGGATGGATCCCTGGTGCGGCTTTACCCCAAGATTGGCGTGATCACCAACATTGAGCTAGATCACCCGGATCACTATGCCAATCTGGAGCAGGTAATCCGGGCCTTTCAGCAGTACGGGCAGCAGAGCCAAACCCTGGTGGCTTGCCTAGATTGCCCCAACGTGGCCACCCACCTGGCGGTGGACATTGGCTACAGCCTGGCCGGCCATCCCCAAGCCCAGTACCAGGCGCGCGAGATCGTCTATGCCGCGGACTTTACCTCCGCCGAGATCTGGGAGAGGGGATCCCTCCTCGGCCAGCTCCGCCTGCAGGTACTGGGATCCCACAACCTCAGCAACGCTTTGGCCGCCGTTGCCGTCGGGAGGCAGTTGGGCTTGGAGTTCCCCGTGATTGCCTCTGCTCTGGCCCAGTTTCGGGGGGTGCAGCGCCGCTTTGAAGCCAAGGGCGAGGTGGGCGGGGTCACCTTTATCGACGACTATGCCCACCATCCCAGCGAGGTTCGCGCCACGCTGCGGGCGGCCTATCTGCAGCAGCGGCGGGTGGTGGCGGTGTTTCAGCCCCATCGCCACAGCCGCTTGGCCGCCTTGTTCCAAGATTTTGCCCGCTGCTTCGAGAATGCAGATGTGGTGGTGATCGTGCCCACATACGGGGCCGGAGAGCCGGCGCCGGAGCGTTCTGACAGCTTGCGGTTGGCCGTGGCGGTGGCGGAGCACCATCCCCAGGTGCGCTATGTGTCTTCTTTGCGGGAATTGCCGCAGGTGTTGGCCTCTGTTTTGCAGCCTGGAGATCTCGCCATTTTTTTGGGCGCAGGCGATCTCAATCAGCAGATAGCCGCTACGATGCGGGCCTATGCGGCTCAGGTGGGGGAGCAGGCTCTGGCAGACTTGGAGGAAAAATTGCCGGGGCAAGCGGAGAATGGGATCGGGGAGATGGGGGCTTCTGAGGTATTGGCATCATGACTACAGCTCCCTGCGTGCCCAATGCCTCCTGCGTTGCCCGGCTTTCTGGGCGGATGCAAGCGGGGATCCCGTTGGCTCCTCTGACCACCTTCCGCGTGGGTGGCAAGGCGGAGTGGTATTGTGAGCCCGGCAGCAACCTGGAGCTGCAGCAGTGTTTGGCCTGGGCGCGGGCCGAAGGGATCCCTGTCACCCTGTTGGGGGCAGGTAGCAACCTGCTCATCAGCGATGCGGGGTTGAGGGGGCTGGTTGTCCACACCCGGCGTTTGCGCGGGCTGCAACTGTTGGAGGGGGGAAGGATCTGGGCCGCTGCCGGAGAACCTTTGGTCAACCTGGCGCGGGTAGCTGCCAAGCAGGGCTGGAGCGGCTTGGAATGGGCAATTGGGATCCCAGGCACACTGGGGGGAGCGGTGGTGATGAATGCCGGCGCCCACGGGCGCGCCATGGCAGATGTGCTGGTGGAAGTGCAGATTTTGGATGAAGAGCAGGAGCCCTGCCGCTTGGAACCTGCTGACTTGCAATTTGGCTACCGCCGCTCTCGCCTGCAAGACTTGCCCTGGACGGTTATAGGGGCAACCTTGCAGTTGATCCCAGGCCGGGATCCAGCCCAGGTGCAGTGGGAAACCCAGCGCAACCTCAACCAGCGTCTCAGCTCTCAGCCCTACCATCTACCCAGTTGTGGCAGCGTCTTTCGCAACCCCGAAACCTACCCTGCCGGCTGGTTAATTGAGCAGGCCGGTCTAAAGGGCTACCGGATTGGCGGGGCCCAGATCTCCGAGCGCCATGCCAACTTCATCCTCAACTGTGGCCAGGCCAGCGCCAGCGACATCTATCGCCTGATTCGCCTGGCGCAGGAAAAGGTTTATCAGCAGTGGTCAATACTTCTGGAGCCAGAAGTACGGATTCTAGGCTCCTTTGAGGAAACTGGTTAGAGGGCCAGTACCCCGCAATGGTTGCTTCGAAGGAGCCCCTGGGGGTTGCCACCCACTCCAGAGCTAGCCAAACCATAGGCAAGCGGCGAGCCAAAGAGAGAGTACTCCCCCGGGGATTCTTCCCCGTCCGCAACAGTTCCATCGCTTTATGAAAACCCAGAGACAGTGTCTAGCTTTGCACCTAGGAACATGGCAGGGCCTCTTTTCCAACTACCGACCCACGGCTCATGGCTGGGAGCTGGCGGGCCAAAAGCGCAGCCTCATCACCTTTGAAGCTTTGGATTTGGGCGGGATCCGCCAAACCAATGCCTACTACCCCCCAGAGGGATCCCCTACCCCCGAAAGCCACCAGAGCTGGGTTTATCAGGATTTCTCGCCCGGCTTGCGCTTTTTCCCTGATGGCTCCTTTTCCAACGGGCGGCTGCAATTGGCACCATTTGGCGATTTTGCCGTCGAGCAGGGCTTCCTCTGGGGGGATCGCAAGGCGCGGCTGGTGCAACAGTGGGACGCCCAGGGCCGCTTGGTGGGGGTGACCGTCATCTTGGAGCGGCGCGGCCAAGCGCTGGATCTTGCTGCCGACTTTCCCTCACTTACTAGGGCGCAACTAAGCCTGGCCCTGCAAGGGCGATGGCGGGGGATCGCCCAGAGCTTTTCTGCCACTGACAGCCTGCTCAGCGAAACCAACGTCGATCTCTCAGAACCAGACTGGACCAGCCCCTGGGATCCCTTGCCGGGGGGGCTGTGGATTGGCGGGCCGGATCCCTTGCCCATCCCCACCCTGCATCGGGATCGCCGCTTTTCCGTCAGCCTAAGCTGGTTTCCAGAAGGGCCGGAGGGCTGCCACCTGCTGCACCTGGTGCGGGACTACGACGAGGGCGGCGCCTGGCAACGGGTTACGCTGATCCGGCTGGAGCGGGATCCTGGGTGAGAAAGGTGCAAACCTGGGCAAACACCGTCTCCCGCTCACAGTCCAACGTGAGAATGTGGTCGGAGTGCTCCAGCCAATGCAGGCTCTTCTGTGCGGATCCCAGTTCTTGATAAAGCCACGCTGCTTGTTCAGGATCCACCACCGTATCTTGGCGCGGTTGCAGGATAAGGGTGGGAACTTGGATGCTGGCTACTTCCCCCCTGACCCGCTCGATGAGCTCAAGGGCGCTGCGCACTGCCGTCAGATTGAAGCTGTGAAAATAGGCCACTTTTTCTGCCAGCGCGCGGGCATCGCCATCCCGAATCGGCAGGCGGAAGCGAGGGACATCTTCCAAGAGCCAGCCCAGGCTGTTGAGGTACTGCTCTGGGCGAAAGAGATAGTACCAGTGGTGGCGAATGGCAAAAAACGGCGCCAGCAGCACCAATTTGTGGACAGGATGGGCAAAGGCCAGGTGCAGCGCCAACAGGCAGCCGGTGGAAAACCCCACCAGCGAAACACGCGGGTACTCCTGCCGCAGGGCTAGGTAATGTTCCAAAACCCGCCCGTACCAGTCGGTCCAGCGGGAAGGGGGCATGCGGGGTGCTGGACGCTCGTGGCCAGGGTAGTTAAACCCCTGCACCGTCAGGCCGGCTGCCAGCAGCCGCTCCGCCAGCCACTGCAACTCGTAGACGCCACCCCCCAACCCATGGAGCAGCAGGCAGGCGTGCTCCCTTGATCCCCGCCACAGAAAAGGCTCGTTGCTCAGCATCAAAACCTCGCCTCAAGACTTGACCCAGGTCAGGACAGGATCCCTTTTTAACCCAGAGCAATATCCAGCAGCAGCATCACCACAAACCCACTGAGAACGCCAAAGGTGCCCTCCCGCTCCAACCCCCGCCGGTGCGACTCAGGGATGATCTCATCCGAGATCACAAACAACATTGCCCCGGCGGCAAAGGCCATGCCCCAGGGCAACAAGGACTGCGCCAGAGAAACCACTGTCGCTCCCACGATGCCGCCGATGGGCTCCACCAGCCCGGTCAGCAGGGCAATGGCAAAAGCAAATAGCCGCGAGTACCCCTGGCCTGCCAGCGACAAGGCCACCACCAGCCCTTCCGGCATGTTCTGCAGGCCGATCCCCAGTGCCAGCACCAACCCATCGCCGACTTGGCCGGTGGCAAACCCCACCCCCACCGCCAGGCCTTCTGGGAAGTTGTGCAGGGCAATGGCGATGATAAAAAGCCAGATCCGCTTTAGATGGGCGCGGTTCTCCCCTTCGATCCCTTTAAAGAAGTGCTCGTGGGGAAGAAACTGGTGGGCACTCTCCAGGAAGATTGCCCCCAGCAACAGGCCCGCCACCATCACCACGGCCGCCCCCAACTGGGAATATCCCAGTGCCAGCGCCGCCTCGGTGCCCGGCACCAGCAGCGAAAACGAGGTGGCGGCCAACATCACCCCACCCCCAAACCCCAGCAGGATCCCTTGCACCCTCGCCGAGAGCGAGGGGAGAAACAGCGCCGGCAAAGCCCCCAGCCCCGTTGCTAATCCGGCCACAAAGCTGGCCAGGGATCCCGTTGCAATTGGATGCACAAGCTACTCTCCGCCAAGGCCCAATGCCTCTTAATTTTCCCCTTTTTCTGGTTAATTCCCATCCACCGGCTCTTTTTCCTCGACGGCTGAAGATGGTTCTTTGGCTGCTGAGGCACAGCTTGCGACCTTCCCCACCAGCGTCGTAGGCTGGGGATCCCTGCTCTGGAGCTCGTTACCCTGCTAGGCACCAGACAACCCGGGTGTCAATGTTTTTCGTCACTTTCAATAAACTCGTCTTGGTGCTAGGCTCTCTGGAACTGAGCTGCCGCTCCTGCGGAAAACGCGCTGCCGATTACAGCGTCTAAAGGTGTTCAGCTTGCAGTTAGTCCTTCAAGAGCAGCTCGGCAATTTGAATGGCGTTGAGGGCTGCTCCTTTGCGGATCTGATCCCCGCACAGCCACAGCTCTAGGGCTTTGGGCTCGGAGATATCCTGGCGGATGCGGCCCACGGCCACTTCGTCTTTGCCGGCTACATCAATGGGCATGGGGAAGCGGTTGCGTTCCCAATCTTCGATAAGCACCACCCCCGGAGCCTGGGCCAGAATTTGTCGGGCTTGTTCCACCGGGAAGGGCTGCTCGAACTCCAGGTTGAGGGCCTCGGCGTGGGTGCGCAGCACCGGCACCCGCACGCAGGTAGCCGTCAGCCGTAGGTGGGGGGATCCCATAATTTTGCGGGATTCGTTGACCATCTTCATCTCTTCCTGGCAGTAGCCGTTTTCTTGCAGAGGGCTGTTGTGGAGGAAGAGGTTGAAGGCAATGGGATAGGGGAACACCTGCGGCTGCAACGGTTGGCCTTGCAGGTAGGCGCGGGTTTGCTCCTCTAGCTCCACCATGGCGCGGGCCCCGGCCCCGCTGGCGGACTGGTAGGTGGCAGCCACCACGCGGCGCAGCGGGATGTGGCGATGCAGCGGGTAGATGGCCACGCACATTAGGATGGTGGTGCAGTTGGGGTTGGCGAGGATCCCCTGGTGGCGAAAGGCTTCTTGGGGGTTGACCTCCGGCACCACCAGCGGGACATCGGGATCCAGGCGGAAGGCGCTGGAGTTGTCAATTAGCACTGCCCCTGCCTCGACGATGGTCTTGGCCCAAGTTTTGGAAACACTTGCCCCGGCAGAGGCCAAGACCAGGTCCAGACCCCGAAAGGACGCTTCTGCAACCGGCTCCACCGGGATCCGTTCTCCCTTGAAGGTCAAGTGGGTGCCCGCCGAGCGGGGCGAGGCCAACAGCTTCAGCTCTGCCACCGGAAAGCGGCGCTCTTCCAGCAGCTTTAGCAGCTCCATTCCTACGGCTCCTGTGGCCCCCAAGATGGCTACCCGTTGTTGCCGTCCCATGCTTTCTTGTCCTCAGGTCTTCCTAATTCTAGGGTTCAAGAGGTTGCTGTCATTGCGGCCAGAGCGGCCTGCACATCCGCCAGCTCGACTTGATCGGTCAGCTCCGCTTGGCCAATCCGGCGGGGCAGAACGAAGCGGATCCGCCCTTGCTTGACTTTTTTGTCTGCCTGCAGCGCCTGCAGCACCGCCTCCCAAGGGATCCCGGCGGGCCAGTGGCTGGGCAGCCCTGCCCTTTCGATAAGGCGTCGCTGCCGCTCGGCCTCAGTCGCGCTCCACCACCCCAGGCGACGGGCGATCTCCCCCGCAGCCACCATGCCGATGGCAACGGCCTCCCCGTGCAGGTAGCGGCGGTAGCCGGTAACAGTTTCCAGGGCATGGCCGAGGGTGTGGCCGTAGTTGAGGATGGCTCGCAGGCCCCCCTCTCGTTCGTCTTGTTGTACCACCCAGGCTTTGCACTCGGCACAGCGGCGCAGCAGATAGTGCAGATCTGCGGGAGCAAAGTCGGCATAGCGGCTCAGCCTGGGCCGGTCTTCCAAAAACTCAAACAGGTCGGCAGCCTGGATGACGCCGTACTTGATCACTTCGGCTAGGGCTGAAGTAAACTCCCGCCGGGGCAAGGTCTGCAACACCGTTGGATCAATCCACACCAGGCGCGGCTGGTAGAAGGCCCCAATTAGGTTTTTCCCCCCGGGATGGTTGACGCCGGTCTTGCCGCCAATGGCCGCATCCACCATGGCCAAAAGCGAGGTGGGCACCTGCACCCAAGGGATCCCGCGCAGCCAGGTGGCGGCAGCAAACCCCACCATATCCCCGATTACCCCGCCTCCTAAGGCCACGAGGGTGGAGGAGCGCTCCAGGCCAAAGCTCAAGGCAGCATCATAGATCTTGGCCACGGAGCGCAGGGTCTTGTAGCGCTCGCCGGCGGGCAACAGAAAAAGATGGGCGGCAAACCCGGCTTGTTGCAACCCTTGCATCAACTTTTCGGCAAAATGCTTGGCAATACCCGGATGGCTCACCACCAGCACCTTGCCGGCTAGCCCCAAAGCTCGCATCTGGGATCCCAACTGGCTGAGGCTGTGGCCGCCGGAACCTGCGGGGGACTGGATGAGAATGTCGTAGGAGCTGTGGGGAAGCTTGACAGGGATTAGACAGGGATCCATGGGCGCCGCTGTTGAAGAGATGGGATCCAGTGTGGCACGTTCTGGTGCTTGACGTTTTTCCCATGCCTTCTAGCTTAGCCAGTCCTACGGCCCACTTTAGATGAACTGCGTACAGGGCAGGTGGGGAGCTCTTTCTCAGCTTACAAGACTACCCTTGCCTACTGCTCGCGCCAGCGGTGCGAAGCATTCCCCACCAGGTGTCGATCTCCACCCTACGGGGAAAAACGGATCCCAGCGGGCTACTCAGGGCAAAACCGGCAGCAGCGGCAGAATCTCAATTTCGGGGCGCTGGGTTTGGGGGAGAGATTGCGAAGGCCAAGTGGAGCCGCCGGAGCCATAGGCGGCAGGGCTGACCATGCTGTGCTCAGCGATAAGCTGGTTGAGGCGGGCGATGCGCTCCGCGATGGGGGGATGGGTACGCAAGAAGTCCGGCAGGGATGGACGGAATTGCAACTTGGCCAAAAATTGCGACATGCCCCTGGGATCGAAGCCGGCGCGATAGGTGGCCCACAGACCTTTTTCGTCGGCGACAAACTCGTTTTCGCGGCTTTGCGGTCGGCGTACTCCCAGCTCCAGGGCTAGGGCAGCCAAGGTGTTGTCATCGAGTCCCAGCAATTGGGCGCCAAAGCGGGCGGCGGCAGCCTGCTGCAGTTGTTGAAGGCCGTGACGTTCGCTGATATGGGCGATTTCGTGGCCCAAGACAGCGGCAATTTGGTCGTCGTTGTCGGTAGCTTCCAGGGCGCCAGTGGTGATGTAAACAAAACCGCCCATCGTGGCAAAGGCGTTGATGTCTGGATCCTCCACCACCTGAAAGGTATAGGGCAAGTTGGGGCGTTCGCTGTGGGCGGCCAGCCGCTGGCCGATGCGATTCACCCGCTCCACCCAATAGGGATCTGCACTGACGCGAATCTGTCCGCGGGCTTTCAGTTGCTGGTCGATCTGGCGGCCCAAGCTCACCTCTTGGGCATCGTTCATCTGGCTCACCTGCAGCCATTGCAGGCCGTGGATCAGCAGCCGACCCAGGTCTTGGGCTTGGGCAGGGGATCCCATCCCAGCGGCAAGGATGGCCAGTAGAGCAAAGGCAACCGGCTTGGCCGCGCAGCAACTCCTTCTCTGAGAGGGGATGGGGCCCACCAGCGGGATTGCCTCGGCAGCAGAGCGAGGTCTTAATACCCGCATTGGATGCCTCCAAGACAGCCTTCTCTTAGGCTAGCGATCTGGCAATGGGATCGTCCTACCAGAAATGGAAACCCCTCTACCCTTTTGGCTACTTTGACTGAGCTTGCGGCAAGGGGAAGTGTTCCCGCAGCCAGGCTTCTGCCTCAGCGCGAGTGGTGAGCTCGCCGTTGAGGGTGAGGCAGCGCAGGCGATCCAGAATCTCCTGAAAGAGAGGACTCGGCTTGTAGCCCAGGCAACGCAAATCATGCCCGTTGAGGAGCGGCTTCACCCAATGCCACTCCTGCAGGTAGCGCCAGATCAGCCGCCGCGCCGGCTTAGCGGCGAGCCCAGCCAACAGGATCACCGCCGGGATGCGCAGCCTCTGCAGCCGTTGTACCACCTGAGCTGGGGATAGGGATCCGCTTGCCAGTTGCGCTAGCAAGGCTTGGTAGGAGGGGAAATGGCTGAGGCGTTCGATGCCCGCTTGGGTGAGGTGGAGCTGGCTTGCCACCTGAGGCGCTTGGGGCAGCGCCAGAAGCAGAGCTTCCAGGCGCAGTTGCCAGATCTCCTGGGATCCCAACTCGGGGTAGCGGCGGCGGAAGTGATAGGCCCAGCGGCCAACCCGCTGCAGCCGCTGGCACAGGGAAGGCTCCCAGGTTAGATCGGGGTGAATGCAGCGCAGGGCTCCCCAGGCCGAGAGCCGCTCAAAGGCCAAGGGCCAGTCCTGGGAGCGGAGGATGTAGGCCAGCTCCTGCTTGAGGCGCTCCCCGCCAACGGCATCGTGGAGGCCGCTGGCTACAGCAGCGCGGATCCACTCTTCGGTGGTCGGATCCAGCGTAAAGCCCAGGTGCACAGCAAAGCGCACCGCCCGGTAGATGCGGGTGGGATCCTCAATGAAGCTGTTGGGGTGGAGAGCGCGGATGATCCCCTGCTGCAGATCAGCTTGCCCGCCGAAAAAATCCAGCAACTGACCCCGCTGGGGGCCGTTGAGGCGCAGGGCCAGGGCATTGATGGAAAAATCCCGCCGGTAGAGATCTTGCTGGATGGATCCCATGGCCACCTCAGGTGGCGAAGCCGGGTAGGGGTAAAACTCCGTGCGGGCACTGGCAATATCCACACAGAAGCCCCCTGGCCAGATCAGGGCTGCCGTCTGGAACTTGCCGTGGATCTCCAACCGCGCCTCGGGGAAGTGCTGCTTGAGGGCCTTCCCCAAGATCAACCCCCAGCCCGGCGGATCCGTACCATCGGCGGCCACGGGGTAAGGCCCGTCCACCACCAAGTCCAGATCTAGCCGCTCCAGGCGAGAGGGAGGCTGCCGTCCCCACTGGTGCAGCAGTAGATCCCGCACCGCTCCCCCCACCAGATACAGCCGCAGACCCTTTTCGTCGGCAAGGCGGGCAGCTTCCTCTAGCAACTGGCGGTGCCGCGGCGAGAGAGCGGCAAAGGTGAGATCCAGAGGACAGGAGAGGGCAGGAACAGCTAGGCGAGGCGAGAGGGCCGGCAGCTCGTGCAGGTGCCGCAACACGTCGGTGCGGGTAACAATGCCCACCAATTGGCCATCCTGAAGCACTGGCAGACGGCCAATGTCCCACTGCACCATCAGCCGCTGGATCTCCGCCAGCGGAGTGTCGGGGGAGAGGGTCTTGACATCCGTGGTCATGTAGCCCTTGACGGGGGCATGGCCAAAGCCGTGGTGCAGGGCAATGTCAATGTCCCGCCGTGAGATCACCCCCACCAGGCGGCCCTGGGCGTCCACCACCACCAGGCCAGAGTGGCCATAGCGCAGCAGCACCCGCTGCGCCTCCTGGATGGTAACCTCGGGCCGAATGGTGCGCACCGGTGAGGACATCAAATCCTTAGCCGTCACCGGCGGCGGGATCCGCTCTTTAACTGCCTGGATGAGGTCGGCCAGCACCTGGGCTGGATCGGGCAAGGGCTGGCCTGGGGAGGCTTTTAGGGTAGCTGCTGCCGCGCAGTCGTGGCCCCCGCCGCCGTAGCGGGCCATCACCTGGCCCAGTTGGACAAACTCCTGCCGTGCCCGCCCGATGAGGCTGAGCCGCTCCCCCTGCCGCGCCACCAAGAGCAGCACATCCACCCCTGTCAGCTCCATCAGCCGCATCACCAGGCCGGCCAAGCCGGGCACAAACTCCGGCAACTCCAGCAGCCACATTCCCAGGCGGTACTCCCCCACCTCCTCCACCTGCATCTGGGCCAACCCCTGGCTGAGCAACTCCTGCATCGGGGGAGTGAGACCATCCCCCAAGAAGCGCCGCAACAACACCAGGTTTACCCCCTGCTGCAACAGCCAGGTGAGGGCGGCAGCGTCGCGGGCAGTGGTTTCCGGGAAGGTCAGGGATCCCGTGTCCATGTGGATGCCCAAAGCCAGGGCCAGCCGCTCAAAGGGGCTGAGGCGGATCCCAGCCGCCTGTAGCCGCTCCACTAGGAGGGTACAGGTGGATCCCACCGCCTCAATGTGAGCGCTAACTTGCTGCTGGGGCCACAGGCGCTCGGGCGGGGTTGGCGGATCCCCGACATGGTGGTCAAAGATCTCGATCTGCGTCCCGGGTGCGCTCAACCATGCAGCGGCCTTGCCCAGGCGATCCGGATCGTGGCAATCTACCAGGATCCAGCGCTGCACCTGGCGGGGATCCACCGAGCGCAGCTCGATGAGGGGAAACTCGTCCCGGTAGAGGGCCAAGAACTCCTGCACCCCCGGCAGGGATCCGCCGGTCAAGGCAATACGAGCACCTGGATAGAGCCGGGCTGCGCCCACCGCCGCCCCCAGGGTGTCAAAATCTGCCGCTTGATGACACAGGATAAGATTCATGCTACAGGCCCGCCCTCCCCCTCCATCCTGACGGAGGCCAAACCCCGGTCGCAGGGATCGAGGGAAAGCGCTGCTGCAAGTCCTAGAGCGTAGTTAGTTCCTTTTCTTTCTCTGCCAGCAGCTCGTCGATCTTTTTGACGTAGCGGTCGGTCAATTTTTGGATCTCTTCTTGGCGACCCTTGGACTCGTCTTCGGAGATCTCGCCGTTTTTCTCCTGCTTGCGCACCGCGTCAATGGCGTCGCGGCGAATGTTGCGAATAGAAACCCGGCCCTCTTCGGCCAGCTTGGCCACCTGTTTGCTCAGCTCTTTGCGGCGCTCTTCTGTTAGAGGAGGGATGTTGAGGCGCACCACCTTGCCGTCGTTGCTGGGGGTTAGGCCCAGGTCGGAGGCGACGATGGCCCGCTCAATTGCCGCCAGGGTCGAGGGATCAAAAGGCTGGATCAAGAGAGTGCTGGCATCTGGAGTGGTAATGCTGGCTAGCGCCTTCAGGGGAGTGGGAACGCCGTAGTACTCTACTTGAACGCGATCCAGCAGGCTGGCATTGGCCCGCCCGGTGCGCACCGTGTTAAAGGAGCGCTGGGTGGCCTGCACTGCTTTGTTCATCAACTCCTCGATCTCAGCTAGCTCCACGGCCTTTTCCTCGCTCTCAAGACGGTTTGCCAAGGCTCAGGCGCTAGTGGCCAAAAACCAAAACCTCTAGCGCCAGCCTGAGTTTAATTCTATCCCTTTCTAGAGGCCATTCTTTGTCCTGGCAGCCGACTCAATTGCAGTCCCCTAGAATCGTCGTGAACTTCTCGTCTTGGTCCATGTCCGGGATCCCTTCCGCTCTTTCCTCGCTGAGGTTGGGGCTTGAGCAGGTCAACCTCTCGGCTTCGGCTCTATCGCTATTGGACTACTGCCCCCGCTTGTTTTGCTACGTGTACCTAGAGCGGCTCCTCTGGCCTGCAGCCAATGCCTTTGAGCACGAAGCAGAACAACGGCGAGGCCAGCAGTTCCACCGCCTGGTGGAGTGGTACAGCCGCGGGCGGCAGGTGGAGCCGCGCTTGTCTGGTTTGGACGAGACAGTACGCCAGTGGTGGCAGGTGTTCTTGGCCAGTCCTCATGCCCATCCGCAGGGGCGGGTGTTGGCCGAATTGCCCCTCTGGCAGCGCATGGAGGGGTTCAACCTCACTGCCCGCCTGGATCGGCTGGTGATTGCCCCGGGATCCCTGCACATTGTGGATTGGAAGACGGAGCGGCAGCGCCCCCCCGACGAACAGTTGGCCCAGGACTGGCAGGTGCGCCTCTACCCGCTGCTGCTGTGTGGGGTGGCCGATCAACTGCCCCTGGAAGTCCCCTTCCAGCCGGAGCAGGTGCAACTGACCTTTTGGTATGTGCAACACCCGCAGCAGCCTTTTCAGCTGCGCTACAGCGCCGCCGCCTACAAGCGGGATCTGGCCCACCTCAAAGCCACCCTGGCCCGTCTGCGGCAACTGGAGGCGCAGGACTTTCCCGGGATCCCCTACGGTAAACGCTGTGCCAGTTGTCTGTTTTGCTCCCACTGCCACGGGCTCATGCCGCAAGGGATCCCTGCCCAGGACCTCACCGCTTGGGTCTGGGGGGCCCAGGAGCAAGCAGGGGAAGAAACGCCGGAGGCAGAATGGCTGTAGGGCGCCCGCCTGCCCACCCCCCTGCACCGCAAACCTGCATACTGGGTTAAGAGTAGTGCAAGGCTGTTAACCGCGATGGCAGGCATCAGTGCTGGCCTTTCCCAGAATCCTGACTGGGATGTGGAGCTCAAGGGGATTCGCAAGCGCTTTGGCAACTTCGTGGCTCTCGATGGCATCACCTTGCAGATTCGGCGAGGCGAGTTTTTTGGCCTATTGGGCCCTTCTGGCTGTGGCAAGACCACCCTGCTACGCATCATCGCTGGCCTGGAAATGGCCGATGCTGGCGAGGTAGTGATCCGCGGGCGCCCCGTAAGCCACCTGCCCGCCCACAAGCGCAATGTCAACACCGTGTTTCAGAGCTATGCCCTTTTTCCCTTTATGACGGTGGAGGAAAACGTTGCCTTTGGCCTGCGCATGCGGGGGGTGCGAGGGGAGGCCCTGCACAAGCGGGTGGCCGCTGCCCTGGAATTGGTGGAGATCGGGGATCTGGCTAAGCGCAAGCCCCAGGAACTCTCCGGGGGGCAGCAGCAGCGGGTAGCCCTGGCCCGCGCCTTGGTCAATGAGCCGGAGGTGCTGCTATTGGATGAGCCGCTCTCGGCGTTGGATGCTAAGTTGCGCAAGCAGCTTCAGGTGCAGTTGTGCGAATTGCAGCGCCGCCTGGGCATGACGTTTATTTTCGTTACCCACGACCAGGAGGAGGCCTTGGTCACCAGCGACCGGGTGGCGGTGATGCGGACCGGACGCATTGAGCAAGTCGGCCCCATTGACGAGGTGTACGAGCGGCCGGCAACTGCCTTTGTGGCGGACTTTCTGGGAGCCAGCAACCTTATCCAAGGGATCGCCTGTGGCACAGACTGCGTGGATACGCCCCTAGGCAAGCTCAAAGTGCCCGGGATCCAGCCCAACTTGGAGCCGGTGCAGTTGGCCATCCGCCCAGAAAAGATTCAGCTTTCCCGTAGCGGCTGGGATCTGCTGCCCAACCAAGTGCCGGTGCGGGTGGAAAACCTCATCTACACCGGGGCGGAGAACCAGTACTTGCTGCAGACGGCCAATGGACAGCAGCTCAAGGCCACCGCCCTCAACACGGAT
>NZ_JANSJN010000006.1:0-13220 GCF_047462555.1 Synechococcus sp. B60.1 | reverse complement strand
GAGGCGCTGGTGGCCCACCTGCCCCCCAAGAGCCTGGTGCGCCTGCGGCCGGATCCCCGGCAGGAGGATCCCCCATGCTGAGATGGCCAGGGATCCCTTCTTCTGGCCAGCGTGCCCAGGTGCGCGCCGGGGAATTGCTCTCCCCCTGGCAGGAGCTGCTGCACAGCCTCATCTTTGCCGGGCCGGGGGTGCTGTGGGTGGTGGTGTTTTTGGTGCTGCCGGGACTGCTGCTCTTGGCCTGCAGCTTTCTCAGCCGCGGCGAGTTTGGCCAGGTGGGACTGCCCCTGACGCTGGCCAACTACCTGCGCATTCTCGGCTACGGCCCCCTGGGGTGGACGCCCATTTACTGGCAGATCCTGGGTCGCAGCCTGGTGGTGGCGGCCGTCACCACTTTCTTCTGTATGCTGCTGGCCTATCCCCTGGCTTTCTTTATTGCCGCCCACCCGCCCCAGCAGCGGGATCTCCTGCTGACGCTGGTGGTGGTGCCCTTTTGGATTAACCTAGTGATTCGCACCTACGCCTGGATGGTGGTGTTGGCGCCAGAAGGGTGGCCAGCTCGCCTGGCCGCCTGGCTAGGCTGGATCCCACCGCAGACGGCTCTCTACCCCAGCTGGCTGGCCGTGTACCTGGGCATGGTCTATACCTTTTTGCCCTACATGGTCTTGCCTCTCTACACCGCAGTGGAGCGCATTGACTGGCGCCTGGCGGAGGCAGCCCGGGATCTCTACGCCAACGGCTGGCAGGTCTTCTGGTGGGTGCTTTTTCCCCAAACGCTGCCGGGGCTGGCGGCGGGCTTGATCCTGGTGGCCATCCCAGCGCTGGGCATGTTCGTGGTACCGGACTTGCTGGGGGGCAGCAAGACCCTGCTAATTGGCAATGTCATTCAGATGCAGTTTGGCGCCAGCCTGGACTACCCCTTTGGAGCGGCCCTTAGCTTTCTGGTAACTGGGCTAAGCCTGGGGTTAATCTACGCCTACAGCCGCTATGCTGGCAGCCGCGGCCTCAAAGACCTGCTCTGAATCGTTGCGAGCTCCAAGGGATTGCCCAAGTGCCCTGCGCCGCTTGCTGGCAAGCTCTGCTAGGTTGAGATACTGGCATTGCACTAGTAAGGATCCCTTGACTCAAACGCTCTCTTCTCGACCTCAGGCTACAGCCACTCCCGCTTCTCCCTCTTCTGTTTGGGATGTCATTGTCATCGGCGCTGGGATCGGCGGGCTGGTGGCGGCCACCCAGTTGGCGGCCAAAGGCTACCAGGTGTTGGTGTTGGAAAAATACCTCATTCCTGGTGGCAGCGCTGGCTACTTCGAGCGTCCGGATCCCAACGGCAACGGGATCTACCGCTTTGATGTCGGGGCTTCCATGATCTTTGGCCTGGGCACTCAAGGTACCACCAACTTGCTCACCCGCGCCCTGGCTGCTGTGGGCCAGTCTTTGGAATCCATCCCTGACCCGGTGCAGATTGCCTACCACCTGCCCCAGGGGCTTAGCCCGCGTGTGCACCGGGACTACGAGCAGTTTTTGCAGGAGCTAGCCAGCTATTTCCCTCAAGAAGCGGGCAGCATCCGCCGCTTCTACGACAGCTTCTGGCCTATCTTCAACAGCCTCAACGCCATGGAGCTCCTCTCTTTGGAGGAGTGGGGCTATCTCTGGCGCTCTTTTGTCGGTAACCCCCGCGCCTGCCTGACCTTGGCCCGCTACTTGCCGGTGAATGTGGGCCAGGTGGCGCGGCGCTACCTACGGGATCCGGCGCTGCGGCGCTTTGTGGATATGGAGTGCTACTGCTGGTCGGTGGTGCCGGCAGATCGCACGCCCATGATCAACGCCGGCATGGTGTTTTGTGATCGCCACTACGGCGGCGTCAACTACCCCAAGGGAGGGGTGGGGCAGATTGCCCAGAAGTTGGCCCAGGGGCTAGAGGCCTGTGGGGGGCAAATCCGCTACGGGGCGCCAGTGCGGCGGATTTTGGAAGAACGGGGCCGCGCCGTGGGCGTCGAGCTCTCCAGAGGGGAAAAGCTCTTTGCCCGCAAGATCATCTCCAATGCCACCCGCTGGGATACCTTTGAGCGCCTCTGGCCTGGATCCCTGCTGGCGGCGGAGCGGCGCTGGCAGAGCCGCTATCAGCAATCCCCCAGTTTCTTAAGCTTGCACCTGGGGGTGCGGGCTGAGGCCCTGGCTGGCGAGCGCTACTGTCACCACATTCTTCTAGAAGATTGGCAAGACCTGGAGGCGGAGCAGGGCACGATCTTTGTCTCTATTCCCACCCTCTTGGATCCGGAGCTGGCCCCGCCGGGCTGCCACATCGTCCACGCTTTTACCCCCAGTTGGATGCAAACCTGGCAGGGCTTGGGCCCGGAGCAGTACCGGCAGCAAAAACAAGCGGCAGCCAAACGCCTTATCCGCCGCCTGGAGGCCCTCTGGCCAGAGCTGGGATCCCACATTGAGCTGCTGGAGGTGGGCACTCCCCGCACCCACCGCCGCTTCTTGGGCCGCGTCAACGGCACCTACGGCCCCATCCCTCGCGGCACTCCCTGGGGCCTCTTGGGCATGCCCTTCAACCGCACCGCCATTCCCAACCTCTACTGCGTGGGCGATAGCACCTTCCCCGGTCAAGGCCTCAACGCCGTCGCCTTCTCCGGGTTTGCCTGCGCCCACCGGGTAGCTGTAGACCTTTCCAATTCCTAGGGATCCCTCCAAGAAGTAGCCCCCGCCAACGCGGGGGCTTTTGTTTGTTGCTCTTAGTTTCCACTCTCTAGGGATCCCCCCGAAGGGGAACCATTAGCCAGCAGGAGCCGGAGCTCCGAGGCTGGTTGGTGTTTCCAATTTCTAGGGATCCCCCCGAAGGGGGAACCCCAGGGGGGCAATGTTTATGCCCTGCGGGTCACCGCAGGGTTTCCAATTTCTAGGGATCCCCCCGAAGGGGGAACTTTGCCAAGGATGAGATAGAAGGGCTCGATAAGGTCACTGGGTTTCCAATTTCTAGGGATCCCCCCGAAGGGGGAACGGGCATTGGGTAGAGCCCCCTCTAAGGAGGGTAAGATGGAAGTTTCCAATTTCTAGGGATCCCCCCGAAGGGGGAACCATTGACCAGGCCTCGCCTACCGCAGGGGGATTCCTACGTTTCCAATTTCTAGGGATCCCCCCGAAGGGGGAACTTCCATTGAGATCCTAAGAAAGTACGAACTGGACGCAAAAGACTTGTTTCCAGTTTCTAGGGATCCCCCCGAAGGGGGAACTCCATTGAAGTTCTCAACCAATTCGTTGAGGACTCCATAAGTTTCCAATTTCTAGGGATCCCCCCGAAGGGGAACCCCTGCGGCGTCGACGCAGTCATCGACTTCCCCTTTAAGGGGTTTCCAATTTCTAGGGATCCCCCCGAAGGGGAACCCTCGCCGCTCTACACGACGTTGACCATACCAGAAGAGTTTCCAATTTCTAGGGATCCCCCCGAAGGGGAACCGAAAGAGCGGAAGGTCTTCTCAGGATGCGTCGCTCTGCGTTTCCAATTTCTAGGGATCCCCCCGAAGGGGAACCCCGCCACCTACGGATCCTCCCTAGACGGCGGCGACACCGTTTCCAATTTCTAGGGATCCCCCCGAAGGGGAACCGTATTTGGACCCGGTGAAGTGGGTTATCGACCCGTCGTTTCCAATTTCTAGGGATCCCCCCGAAGGGGAACCATTACTGTTGAAGCTATCTGGATCTAGCAAAACGCTTCAAGTTTCCAATTTCTAGGGATCCCCCCGAAGGGGAACCGGCCTGAGCCGCTTTACGGCCCGCACCCTGCAACTATTGGGTTTCCAATTTCTAGGGATCCCCCCGAAGGGGAACCTCCACCGAGTTCACCAGCGCCGTCAAAGAGGCTCTAGACTGTTTCCAATTTCTAGGGATCCCCCCGAAGGGGAACCATCCAATACGCATCAGCTCGAACTTAGTGGGTTGGTCGGAGTTTCCAATTTCTAGGGATCCCCCCGAAGGGGAACCTGCATATCACGATATGGGCTGTGGTGGGGCATGGATCCCCGTTTCCAATTTCTAGGGATCCCCCCGAAGGGGGAACCTTTAGGAGACAGCAAATGTCACAGATTATACGTGTCGTTTCCAATTTCTAGGGATCCCCCCGAAGGGGAACCCTGCACCTCAACGACGACCACGTCGTCGTGCAGATTGACGGTTTCCAATTTCTAGGGATCCCCCCGAAGGGGAACCTCCGGGACGCGGCTCGAACAGCCCGGGCCGGGACGGTCCTGCTGTTTCCAATTTCTAGGGATCCCCCCGAAGGGGAACCCTCAGGTGCAACACCCACTGGGTCAACCCGTACTCAGTGGTTTCCAATTTCTAGGGATCCCCCCGAAGGGGAACCTCTATCCCTATTAAACCCAAGTGGGGCAAGGAATGCAAGGCCCATTTGCGAGGGGGTCGGTCGAAGACGGCAAAAAAGGGCCTGAAAGAGGGGGGGCAAGAGGCCTGAAAGCCTTGTGGCGCAAGGCATCGAGCGGGTCAACGAAAGAATCGGCCTTTGCGGGAGTTGGCGAGGCGCTCGCAGAGCCGCTGATACCGTTTTTGTGTGCTTTTGACAACATGAGCCTCAGGGGGCTGAAGCGCCTATAGTGGGGGAAGATCTCCAGCTTCCCTCGTTGTCGATGTCGGATCTCACCCCCACGGGTAAGCTTCTGGCCGGGATCCAGGCCCAGCAGGCTGGCGACTTGCGAACAGCGGAAGCCATTTACTCGGAAATTCTGGCGGAGTTTCCGGATCAAGCTGATGCCCTGCACCTGCTGGGGACGGTGGCTCATGCCAGGGGAGAGGGGGAATGGGCGGCTGCTTTGATTGCCGAGGCCATTGCGCTCGATCCCCGCGTAGCCCTCTATCATCACAACCTGGGCGTTGTCTATGAATCTTTGGGGCAACTGGAAAAGGCGCTATCTTGCTATCGGCAGAGTCTGAGCCTCAATCCCAAGGCTTACCTTTCTGCTTTGCAAGCCGGCAAAATTCTTGTTAACCTACGCCGCCATCAAGAGGCGATCCCTTTGCTTAGCTCCTTGTTAGAAAATCCAGATCCGGCAGCAGGGATCCCTTGGGCTGAGGTGCATTTTTATCTGGGAATGGCCCATCGTGAGCAAGGGGAACACAGCGCGGCTCTGGCTCACCTGGAAAAGGCGTGGACTTTGGATCCCAATTTGGTGGTAGCTCGCTGGCTTTACCATCTCTATTTGCCCGCCCTCTATCAGGATGAGGAAGAGCTGCATAGATTTCGCTCTCGCTTTGTAGAACACCTGGATCGCCTCATTGAGGAGACACCCTTGGACACCCAAGAGCAGCGGCGGCTTGCCTTTTTAGGGTCAAGCTGGGGAACGCCCCACCATCTGCAGTACCAGGGCTGCGACGACCTGGAGCTGCAGAAAAAATACGCTCAGTTTGTGCAGCGCATCGTGAAATCTTGCTACCCCAATTGGCACTCTCTTCCCCGGCAGGCTCGGCCAGGGGATCCCATTCGCGTTGGCTTTGTCTCGGCCTCGATGCGCGCCTGCTCCTACAGCCGTCTCTCTTTGGGGTGGGTGAAGTACTTAAAGGCGAGCTCCCAGTGGCCTTTTCTGGTGTTTGCCTACCATTTGGATCCTAGAACCGACTTCATGACAGAGCAATATCGCCAGTATGCCGATGTATTTCGCCACACTCCCACTGGCTTTGAAGACGCCGCCCGTCAAATTCTGCAGGATCAGCTCGATGTTTTGGTGTATCTGGAAATTGGCCTTTCTCCCCTGATTTCGCAACTGGCATCTCTGCGGCTAGCCCCAGTGCAATGCTCCACCTGGGCCCATCCTGTAACTTCTGGACTTTCAACCATTGACTACTTTCTCTCCAGCGACCTGATGGAGCCCGAAGATGGGCAGGCTCACTACAGCGAAACCCTAATTCGGCTGCCCCGCCTGGGTACTTGTTTTGAAAAGCCCGTTTTACCTCAGCAAAAGCGTCATCGTGGGGATTTTGGCCTGCGCCAAGACGCAGTAGTTTATCTTACCTGTCAATACCTGGGCAAGTATCTGCCCCAATATGACTATCTTTTTGCCGCCATTACCCAGCGAGTGCCCAACGCTCAATTTGTCTTCTTGGCCTTGCCCAATGCTGCCATTGCCCAACACTTTTGGCAGCGTCTTTCCCGAACTTTCTCCGCCTATGGCCTTTCTGCGGAAGACCACTGCTTGATCTTGCCCCAACTGGATCATCAAGACTACTTGGATCTCAACCGCTGCGCCGATATTATGCTGGATTCCTACGGCTGGTCGGGCGGGATCACCACCCTGGAAGCCGTTGCTGCCGGCTTGCCTGTAGTGACCTGCGCTGGCCGGTTCCTGCGGGGCCGCCACACCTATGCCATCCTCAAAAGGATGGGCCTTGATCTCTTAATTGCTCAAGACCTCCAGCGCTACGAAGAGTTGGCTGTCCAACTGGGAACGGATCCCCAATTTCGGCAGCAAATCTCCCAGCAGATCCAACAGCGGCGCGACCTGCTCTTTGAGGATCGAGACTGCGTGGCAGCCCTGGCCCATTTCTTGCACCAGGCTGTCTGCCAGCAGCCAACATGCCATACTCTCCCTATGGAAGGCTCCTAGCTCCCCACAGCAGGGAGTTTGGTAGAGTAGTACGGCTACTCCAGGGATCGTGGCGGAATGGTAGACGCTACGGACTTAAAATCCGTTGTTCTTCAAGAACGTGAGGGTTCGAGTCCCTCCGATCCCATAGATTCAACGCAGCCCTGTCTGCTCAAGCAGGTTCAGCAAGTCCGGGATCGGCACCCAGGCATCCTCCCGATCCAACTCTGGGCTAGCCAGTAGAGCCACCAGGGCTGGGTCGCAGGTTGGAGCCAGCAGGGGGAAGTAGTCTAGTCCCACCACCTGGGCAAGGCTCCAGAAGTAGGGGAGCACGGCATTGCGGGGGAAGATTTCAACTACAAGAGTCCCAGGTTGACAAAAGGCAAGGTTGGTCAGGCCCGCTCCGTGGATGCCAATGACTGCTTCTGCTGTTTGCATCAAGGCTATTTGCTCGGCTAGAGAAAGGGCTTCCAGTTGCACGGGCACAAATCCCCAGGGGCGCAAAGCCTCGAGAACCTCTGCCTCGTTGATGACCCGCCGCCAGCGAGCAGCTCGACGGCTGATGTAGATCCGCCGCGGCAGCCCCGCCGCCTGCTCTCGCGGAACCAGTTGCTGCAGCACTTTCCAGCCCCTGGGGGTTAGACACCCCACCGGCCCCGCCAGCGAGGGCACAATCAGGTTCTGCGCTTGCAGGTGGGATCCCCCCGCCTGCTCAAAGCTAAGGAGGCGCTCTGGTGGGATCCCCAAGGCAGCTAAGCTTTGCACCTGAAAGGGCTTGCCCTGGTAGCCGTGAACCAAGAGGGGGATGTCCTTTTCGAGGACGCCGGAGCGGCGTAGCAGATCGAGGGCGGGCAGAATGTCCACCATCCAATGGAAGTAGTTGACTGCCCCCAGGGGCAAGAGGGCGACAGAGCCCTCCAGCAAAATTGGCGGCCCCAGGTGGGGTAGGTCCAAGACGGGGTGGTGCTCCAGGTGCTCTGGCTTCCAGTCCCAGTCGAGAAACTCCGGCGGCGGCAAGCTGGGGGAGACATCGGCCAGCAACTCACCCCTACGGGTAAGCACGGCGCTGGCAAAGCTGGCGTAGAGGTGGCGGGGATAGTGGCCCACGTGCACGGATCCCTGCGGAATCTGGGCGACAAAGGTCTCGGCCAAGGGGATCCGCTGCGAGCGCAATTTTTGCCCAATGGCAGGGTCAGCCGTAGGAGGAGCTTGGAGACAGAGAACCCCTTCTGGATCCACCACCTGGTAGCTGCCCTCGCCGGTGGCCTGGTGCCACTGCCGGGTGGTGAGGTAACCCTGGCTGGGCACTGGCAGGGGGTTGCCAGAACCGGACGGTGGGCTCTGGCAGGCTGGGGAAGGAAGGGTTGCCTGCGCAGGGAGCCAGCGCTGCTGCCAGGCCCGGTACCGCTCCTGCCAAAGGCTGCCCGGGGATCCCTGCAGGGCCTGCTCCAGCTCCAGCCGCAGCCGACTGTCTCTGCCGCTGCCCTCACACCAGGCCTGTAGCCACTCCCGCTCGGCAGCCAGCGCCTGCCGGAACTTCTCCCAAGCCCCCTGCGGGTCATTCCGCCGCACCTGAGCCTCTACCCAGTAGCTGTAGAGCTCTGCTGTCTTGGTGCCCCGCGCCGCTGCCTCCTGAAAGCAGGCCACCGCCTGCTCCAGCTCCCCCAGATCCAGCCAAGCCAGGCCCATCTGCACCCAGGGATCCCCCCACTCTGGCCTTAGCCTCGCTGCCTCCTGGAGAGGGGAGAGAGCCTCCTGCAACCGGCCCAGCTTGAGCAGGGCCAGGCCCCAGCGCCAAAAGCTCTCCGTGGCCGTCGGATCCCGGCGGCAGGCCTCTTCAAACCACTCTGCTGCTTCTAGCCACAGTCGGCTCCGCTCCTGGACTAGGCCAAGGCGATGGGCCGCCAACGCCGCCTCTGGGGCAGCGCCACTTTCTAGCAACTGCCGATACAAAGCCGCCGCCTGCGGCCACTGCCCCCTTTCCCACAGCCCCTCTGCCAGCTCCTGCAGTCCCCTTGCCCAGCAGCGGGTAGCCTCAGCTTCGGCCACCCCTTCGGCCCCTAGGAGCGCCAGACCCTCCTGCCAAGTGAGCTGGGCTTCTAGCTCCTGCCCCAGGAGCAGGTAGGCAGATCCCAGCCACCAATACAGCAGGGGCTCTTGGGATCCCTGCTCAAGCTGCCGCTGTAAACCTTCAGCAACAGAGCTGTAGCATCCCTGTTCCCAGTCCACCAGCAGGGAGTTGGGAAGGTGCGGAGGAGGGTTGGAGGCCATGGTTTTCGACGAGAAGGCAAATGAGAACGAGTGTTACAAACTGCAACAACCTCCCCCCTCTGGGCGCATCCCCCTAGTATTCTAGGCTTGGCTTCCCCCTCAGGGATCCGGCGTCCATTCCTCCCCAGCTCCGAGAGGAACGTGGGACCGGTCTAGTTGAGTCCATGGGTCAGCCTCTGTCCTATGGCATCGTCCCTGGCCCTTATTGGCAGTTTTTCAATAAAACGGAGTTTAAGAGACCGATGGGTATCAACGCATCCGGTGGCGCAGTCGTCTCCAGCCCCCGTCTTTACCAAACTGTGCCCCTCTCGACCATCTCCCAGGCGGAACAACAGGATCGCTATCTGGCCCGCACCGAGCTGGATCGCCTGGAGGACTTTTTCTCCAGCGGCCTGAAACGGCTGGACATTGCCCAAGTGATCGCGGCCAACTCCGAAATCATCGTCAGCCGAGCGGCCAACCGCATCTTCACGGGGGGCTCGCCCATGGCCTATCTGGAGCGGCCAGAAGCCACCCAGGACGAGAAGGAAGCCTTTAAGCTAGGCACCGCCTTCTACGTGGAATCCACCGGTGGCTTCCTGGAGGCTATCCGCAACCTCTTTAGCGCCAGCGGCGTGGAGATCCCACCCAACTTCCGTCCCATTAACATCCCCCGCTACGGCGCCGCCAACATGCGCAAGTCGCTGCGGGATCTGAGCTGGTTCCTGCGCTACGTCACCTATGCCCTGGTGGCTGGGGATCCCAGTATCATCGTCGTCAACACCCGTGGCCTGCGGGAGATTATCGAAAATGCCTGCTCTGCTGAGGCCACCATTGTCGCCCTCCAGGAGATGAAGCGGGCCTCGGCCAGCTACTTCCGCAAAGATGCCGAGGCGGTGGCCATCATCAACCAGTACTTTGATGTGCTCCTGAGCGAGTTCATTGCCCCTGCTCCCTCCGACAAGCTACGGCAGCGCAACGCCAGCACCGCCGATGGCCTGCCCTTGCAAGGGCTACAGTTACCCCAGGTTTACAACTTGGCCGCAGAAAAAGTGCCCGTCTTTGCCATGAAGCCGGGGCTCTCCAATGCTGAGAAAGAAGAGGTCATCAAAGCGGCTTATCGGCAGGTGTTCGAGCGGGATATCCGCCGTGCCTATGGCCTCAAGCTGGCCGACCTGGAGTCAAAGGTCAAAAACGGCGAGATCTCCATGAAGGAGTTTATCCGCCGCCTGGGCAAATCCGAACTCTACCGCAAGCAGTTCTACGAGCCCTACATCAACAGCCGTGTGGTGGAGCTGGCCTTCCGCCACTTCCTGGGGCGGGCCCCAGAGACCCGCGAGGAGGTGCAGACCTACTTCTCCATCGTCTCCAGCAAGGGCCTAGCTGGGCTGGTGGATGCGCTGGTGGACAGCCGCGAGTACGGCGACTACTTCGGTGAGGAGACGGTACCCTACCTGCGCAAGCTGGGGGTGGAAGCGCAGACCAGCGCCAACTGGGGGCCCAAGTTCGACCTCTACAATTACGCTGCCCCCCGTCGCAAGGTGCCCCAATTTATCACCCTCTTTGCCCGCTACAATCGCCCCTTGCCGGATCAGCACGCCTACGGCGTCGGCAACGACCCGCTGGAGATCCAATTTGGCGCCATCTTCCCCAAAGAAACTCGCTCCCTCAAGGCCAGTCCCGCTCCCTTCAGCAAGGATGTCAAGCGCATTCTTATCCGGCGCGGCTTTGCGCTCACCAATGCCCGCACCAACCCCAAGGCGGCAGGGGATCCCGGTAGCCTTGGCCCCAAAGTCTTCAAGCTTACCCAAACCCCTCGCGATCGCAGCCGGCGTTTGGGAGTGCGGGCAGGGGTTGTTGGCAGCGAAGTCTCGACGCAAGCGGTCATCCGCGCCTGCTACCAGCAGGTGTACGGCTATGTGCCCTACGAAGGCCAACGGCTAACCCGCTGGGAGATCAAGCTGGAGTCGGGCGAGATTACGGTCAAGGAGTTTGTCCGCCAGTTGGCCAAGTCGGATCTCTTCCGCAACAAGTACTGGTCTAGCCTCTACGTCTGCAAGGCCATCGAGTTTATCCACCGCAAGCTGCTGGGCCGGCCCACCTACGGCCGACAGGAGATGAACCGGCTGTTTGACATTGCCTCCAAGCAGGGCTTCTACGCGGTGGTGGATACCATCCTCGACAGTGAAGAGTACCAGCAGGTCTTTGGGGAAGACATCGTGCCCTACGAGCGCTACCTCACCCCCGGCGGTCTGGCCCTGCGGCGGATGCGCCCTGGATCCAGCGACATGGCTGTGGTTACCAGGCCTATCCGCACCGACGACGATATCCCCCTCTTTGTCAAGCTGGGCCAGCCCCAGGACAAACCCTCCGGCGAGCTGGAAATCCAGCGGCGAGTCCAGCAAGGGGTGCCCAAGGTGCGCCAAGAGGTGCCCATCTTCAAGCTCACCAGCCTGGCCAACAAAGCCGAGGTCAACAACCTCATCCGCGCTGCTTACCGCCAGATCTTCGAGCGCGACATGGACATCTACAATATCAGCGCGGAGCTGAGCTCCGCCGAGTCCAAGCTGCGCAATGGCGAGATCACCGTCAAGGAGTTCATCGAGGCGTTGGGGTGTTCTGAACTGTACCGCTCTGAGTTCTACGCTCCCTATCCCAACACCAAGGTGATCGAGTTGGGCACCAAGCATTTCCTGGGCCGCGCACCCCTAAACCAGCAGGAGATCCGCAAATACAACCAGATCTTGGCCACTCAGGGGTTGAAGGCCTTTGTCCGCGCCTTGCTCAACACCCAGGAGTACCGGGATCTCTTTGGCGAGGACACGGTACCCTATCGCCGCTTCCCCACCTTGCCGGCGGCCAACTTCCCCAACACCCAGGAGTTGTATGGCCGCCTCACCAAGCAAAACAAAGAGTTGGTGGTACCCAGCTTTAGCCCGGTGGGGAAAAACGATCGCAGCTAGATCAACTCCCCTCTCCTCTTGCGGGAGAGGGGCTGGCGGTGAGGGAAAACGATTAGCTTCACAAAGGCAGAGGGGATTGGGCTTCATAGCCCAAATGTCGTAGCGCGGCAGGGGTAACCACACGGCCCCTTGGCGTACGCTGCAGGTAGCCAATCTGCAGCAGGTAGGGCTCGTACACCTCCTCAATCGTCTGGGGATCCTCGCCGGTTATTGCCGCCATTGTCTCCAGGCCCACCGGCCCGCCGCCAAACTGCTCCACCAGCAGGGTCAGCAACTTGCGATCCGTCCAGTCCAGTCCCATAGGATCTACTTGGAACAACTCCAGAGCAGCGGCTGCCACTTCTCGGCTGATGTGGCCATTCCCCCGCACCTGGGCATAGTCGCGCACTCGCTTCAGGAGGCGGTTGGCAATGCGCGGTGTGCCTCGGGAGCGGCGAGCAATCTCCTCAGCTCCCGCGCGATCAATGGAGGTGTTTAGGAGGCGAGCGCTGCGTAGCACAACTTCCGCCAGTTCGTCAGGCTCGTAGAAGCGCAGCCGCTGCACCTGACCAAAGCGATCCCGCAGCGGCGAAGTCAGAGCGCCAATGCGGGTGGTGGCCCCAATGAGGGTAAAGCGCTCCAGGGGTATGGAGGTGATGCGGGCAGAGCGACCTTTGCCAAGGGTAATGTCGAGGCGAAAATCCTCCATTGCCGGATAGAGCAATTCCTCAGTCACCTTGGGCAGGCGGTGGATCTCGTCGATAAACAACACATCGCCCCGCTTGAGGCGCACTAGGTAGCCAGCAATGTCGCGGGGGCTCTCCAGCGCTGGCGCCGTGGTCATGTAGAAGCGGGATCCCATCTCCGCCGCCAGCACAGCAGCCACCGTGGTTTTGCCCAAGCCGGGCGGGCCGTAGAACAGCAGGTGATCCAAAGGCTCCCCGCGAGCGCGGGCTGCTGCAATAGCGATGGAGAGCACTTCCTTGAGCTCCGTCTGGCCGATATACTCGGCCAGGGTGCGCGGGCGGAGGGATTCTTCCTGAGCCTCGCCGGGGTGAGCCTGCGGTTGCAGTAGCCCTTCCGCCCTAGCAAAAGCCAATTTCGACTCTCTTCTGCGAGAAGAACTCTTTTGCTGCCGCTGCCCGGGATCCTCAGCCCCCGCAGCCCGAGAAGAAATGATTGCCATATCCTTTACCCGCAGATGCAATAGCCCTACTCTAACTGTAAAAAACTGGGGGAAAGATCCTGGTAAACCGTTTGCCGATTTTGGTCTCTCACCTGGGTAGAAAGATTGGAGGGGGCAGTAGAAGAAAAAAATCCCCCAGCGTCTGCCAGGGGACTTAAGAAGGACTAGTCTACTCGGTCAGGAGTGGATTAGCCACGGATGGCCGGCGCCACTTCCACCGCCGCCAAGTCCAGCGGGAAGTTGTGCGCATTC
>NZ_JANSJN010000005.1:33691-44853 GCF_047462555.1 Synechococcus sp. B60.1 | reverse complement strand
GGGCAGAAGAAGAGACAAAAGCTCTGCTGTCAAGCGGGTGAGGAAACCCCACCCGCCTGCGCGGTGGGGTAGTTCATGGCTGTCTTTCCTCCCCTTGAGGATAGGGGATCCCGGTCGGCGGGGTATTTTAGAACCAAGCATCGACGCGAGGGGGAAGCGGGCTATGGACGTGGCGGTTGTGGGAGCTGGCTATGTGGGGTTGGTAACCGGCGCCTGTCTGGCTCACCTGGGCCATAGCGTTATCTGTGTAGACAACAACCCCGTCAAAATCGAAAACTTGCAGCAGGGCCACCTGCCCATCTACGAGCCTGGGCTGGAAGAGCTGGTGCGGGGAGGCACCGAGGCCGGCCGGCTGCACTTTACCACCGACCTGGGCCTGGCGGTGAAAGCCAGCGAGGTGATTTTTATTGCCGTGGGCACCCCAGCTTTGCCCAGCGGCGAGCCGGATCTGCGCTACGTGGAGGCCGTGGCGCGGGAGATCGGCCAGCACCTGGACGACCGCTACCGGGTTATTGTTAACAAGTCTACCGTCCCCATTGGTTCCGGCGACTGGGTGCGTATGCTCATCCTCGACGGCGCCGCCGAGGCTGTCCAGCAACGTCTAAGCAGCCAACAGATGGCCCTGGCTGGAGGGGATCCCACCCCCTCCTCCCTGGCCACCCTGGACAAGTCTCCCTGTGTGCCGCCCTTCGACGTGGTCAGCAACCCCGAGTTTTTGCGAGAGGGCAGCGCCATCCAGGATACCTTCTACCCAGACCGCATCGTGATTGGCTCCAACAGCCCCCGCGCCATCGAGATCCTGCGGCAGCTTTACGAGCCCATCCTCAGCCGCCAACAGGGCTTGGGCGGGGATCCCGTGCCCTTGCTGGTCACCGACCTGGCCTCCGCCGAGATGATCAAATATGCCGCCAACGCCTTCTTGGCCACCAAGATTAGCTTCATCAACGAGATCGCCAACATCTGTGAGCGCACCGGCGCCGACATCACCCAAGTGGCCGAAGGGATCGGCCTCGATAAGCGCATTGGCCGCGCCTTCCTCAACGCCGGTATAGGCTGGGGAGGGAGCTGCTTCCCCAAGGATCTGTCAGCTCTCATTCAAACAGCTGCTGACTACGGCTATGAGGCCAAGCTGTTGCGGGCTACTGTCGAGGTCAACCGCGAGCAGCGGCAGCGCCTGGTGGAAAAGCTACAGCAGGCCCTCAAGGTGCTTAAGGGCAAAACCATTGGCCTTTTGGGCCTCACCTTTAAGCCCCACACCGATGACCTGCGGGATGCGCCCTCTCTGACGTTGATCGAGCAGCTCCACCGCCTGGGAGCCAAGGTGAAGGCCTATGATCCCATTGTCTCGGCTTCGGGGATGCGGGAGGGCCTGGCCCATGTGGTGGTGGAAACGGATGTATTCCGCCTGGCCCAGGATTGCGATGCCCTGGTGCTGGTGACGGAGTGGCCGGAGTTTTTGTCGCTGGATTACCGGCGCCTTGCCGAGCTGATGCGGCGGCCTTTGCTGATTGATGGCCGCAATTGCTTAGATCGGCAGGCCGTTCAACAGGCGGGCATTACCTTAATTGGAGTGGGCTGGTGAAGATTCTGGTAACGGGTGGTCTGGGATTTATTGGCTCCCATCTGGTCAGCCGCCTTCTGCAGGAGGGCCACGCAGTTATCTGCCTCGACAACGGCTACACGGGGCGGGAGGAGAACGTGCAGGCCCACCGCGACAACCCCGCCTTTACCTTGCTGTGGCACGATGTGGCCGAGCCGCTGCCGCCGGAGCTGGAAAAAGCTGGGATCGAGCAAATCTACCACCTGGCCTGCCCCGCCTCGCCGCCCCACTACCAGGCGGATCCCATCCGCACCATCCGCACCAGTGTCTGGGGCACCTACCACCTGCTGGAGCTGGCTCAAAAAACCGGGGCCCGCTTCCTCCTGGCTTCCACCTCGGAGGTGTACGGGGATCCCCAGGTGCACCCCCAGCCAGAGGACTACTGGGGCCATGTCAACCCCATCGGCCCGCGGGCCTGCTACGACGAGTCCAAGCGCCTGGCCGAAACCCTAACTTTTGATTGGCAGCGGCAACACCAGACGGAGATCCGCGTTGCCCGCATCTTCAACACCTATGGCCCGGCCATGCGGGAAGACGATGGCCGCGTGGTCAGCAACTTCATCGTCCAGGCCCTGCGCGGGGATCCCCTCACCGTCTATGGAGATGGATCCCAGACCCGCAGCTTCTGCTACATCGCTGACCTCATCGAGGGCTTGGTGCGCCTAATGAACAGCGCCCACCCCGGCCCCTTAAACCTGGGCAACCCGCAGGAGTTCACCATCCTAGAGTTGGCCCAGCAGGTCTTGGCCCTCACTGGCAGCTCTTCTCCCATTGTCCACCGCCCCCTGCCAACCGACGATCCCAAGCAGCGCCGGCCCGACATCAGCAAAGCCCGCGCCCTGCTGGGCTGGGAGCCGCAGATCCCTTTGTCCGTCGGCTTGGAGCTAACCATCCCCTACTTCCGCCGCCGCCTGGGGCTGGCATAGGAGAATGCCCCCTGGAGTTCCCAGGCCACTGGCCACTTCTAGAGGTGAGTAGAGGGCCTCAAGGTTGTTACATACTACGATACAAATACGGAGAAGGGATGTTAGCCTAAGCAGGGGATCCCTAGGTCCATGGACACTTCTCCTCTCTCTCTGGAAGAACCGACCACCCTCATGCCCTTAGAAAGCTGCGGGCTGGAAGCAGAGAGGGAACCGGTGGGCGCTTTTTTGACGGTGCTCCAGGGATCTGACAGGGGCAGGACTTTCCGCCTAGGGGAGACAGTAGTAGTGGGGCGCAGCCCCCAAGCCGACGTTCAGCTTTCTGACTACACCATCTCTCGGCAGCACTGCCAGCTGGGGAAGGAAGGGGAAAGCTATCTCCTCACGGATCTAGGCAGCCTCAACGGCACCTATGTCAACGGGGAACGGGTAACTTGCCGGGTTCTGGCGGATAGGGATCGCATCCAGGTGGGCAATAGCCTCCTACAGTTTGCCTACTATGACCGGCTGGAGGAGGCTTTCTTTTCCCAGATGGCCGCCGCTGCCCTCTACGACCCACTCACCAGCCTCCACAACCGTCGTTTTTTCCTAGAACACCTTGAGCGGGAAATCCCCTTTGCCCTGCGCCATCGCCTTCCCCTCCACTTGCTCTACCTGGATCTAGACAACTTCAAGCTCATCAACGATCGCTGGGGGCACTTGGCCGGGGATCAAGCCCTGATCCAGGTGGCCCAACAACTGCAGGCTCAAGTTCGCGGCGAGGACTTGCTGGCCCGCCTAGGGGGCGATGAATTTGCCCTCTTGGTGCGCGGGATCCCGGACTCTCAGATCCTGCAGTTGGCCAGGCGCCTACAGCAGGCCATCGAATCCCTTCCCCTGCAGGGGGGAATTCACCTCACCTGTAGCATTGGTGTCGCCTCTTTGCTCCGGCTTCCAGCAGAAACCTCTGCACCCAGCTTCCTAGAGGCAGCCGACCAGGCCCTCTACCAGGCCAAAACGCAGGGGGGCAACCGGGAGGTGTTGCTGTAGGGTTCAGGATCCCTCCACCAAGCTGGCATAGGCCTCGGCGCTCATCGTGTCGTCGAGATCCTCCGGGTTGGTCATGCGCACCTTGATGAGCCAGCCATCCCCATAGGGATCGTCGGCAATGCTCTCCGGGCTGTCCACCACTGCTTTGTTCACCGCCACCACTTCCCCCGAAACAGGGGCATAGAGATCCTCCACGGCCTTAACGGATTCCACCGAACCAAAGCTCTCGCCCTTTTCAATCTCTGTTCCTTCCTCCGGCAGGCCGACGAAAACGATGTCGCCAAGCTGATCGACGGCATAAGCCGTGATCCCAATCACCGCAAGGTCATCTTCAACGCGGATGTACTCGTGGGTGTCCACATAGCGCAGATGGGGTGGATACTCCAGGGCCATGCCGTTTCCCCCGCTAGAATTCAGTGGATTATTCTAGGGTGAACCCCTGAAGCTGGTAAAGCTCTCCCAAGGGGATCCCCTAGGCTTGACACCTAACTAGAGGAACTCCATCAGCAGCCGATTCACGGTTTGCGGCGCCTCCTGCTGTGCCCAGTGGCCGCACTCGGGGATGTATTCTTTGCGAATGCCGTTGGGGAAAAAGGGATCCATTCCCTCGGTCAGCTCGCGGCTGAGGGCAAAGTCTTCCTCTCCCCAAATGAGTAGGGTGGGGGCGAGGATCTGCCGCAGAGGCTGTAAAAACAGGTTCTGCAGAGTGGGCAGGCTAAACAAGTGGCGGTAGTAGTTAAGGGCAGAGGTGAGCACCTTGGGTTTGGCGAGAGCCTCTTGGTAGATCTTCAGGTCATGTCGGGTGAAGGCACTCTTGCGCACCGAGGTTTCTTGGAAGATGCGCTGCACCCAATCGCCCAAGTTCCACTGGAGCACCCACTCCGGCAGCCAAGGCAACTGAAAAAAGAACAGGTACCAACTGCGGCGCATCTGATCTAGGTTGGTCAAGAACTCCCGCCGAAAGCAAGCCGGGTGAGGGGAATTGAGAACGGCCAGCTTGCGGATCTCGTCGGGGAAAAATTGCGCCCAGTGCCAGGCAATGGCTCCTCCCCAGTCGTGGGCCACCACTACCGCCCTCTTAGCCCCAAAGTGATCCAGGAGGCCGCGGACGTCCGCCGTGAGGGTATCTAGGTCGTAGCCGTGATCCGGCTTATCAGAGTCATTGTAGCCGCGTAGATCGGGGGCTACGACGCGAAACCGCTGCGCCAACACTGGGATCTGGTGCCGCCAGGAATACCAAAACTCCGGGAAACCATGCAACAAGATCGCCAGCTCCCCTTCCCCCTGGGTGACGTAGTGCAGTTGAATACCATTGGTCAGGGCATAGCCGTGCTGCCAGCTCCCCATCTTAGCGGCTACTTCAGAGGGAAGGCGTCGGATCCCTGCTTCTGTCATGTCGTCTGCTCTCAGGCCGAACCCATGATTTGGTATCCACCCATACTAACCTTTGTCGCTCTCTTGCTAGCGGGGAGTTTTCCGGAGGCGTCTGCAAAAGGCATCCTGGGAGAGAAGCGGCGGCTGCAAAGGTCGGATGAAAACTAACACAACATCCCCCCAGAAGATCGCCATTCTAGGGGCGGGAGCCTGGGGAAGTACGCTGGCTCTACTGGCCCAGGCCCAGGGGCACCGAGTGCAGCTTTGGGATCGGCGCAAGGATCTGGATCTCAAAGAGGTGCTCCAGGGATCCCAAATCCTTATCTCGGCAGTCTCCATGGCGGGGGTGCGCCCTGTGGTGGAAGCGGTGCGCCAGGTGGGGATCCCTCCCCAAGCGATTGTGGTCTCGGCCACCAAAGGGCTGGATCCGCTGCAGCTTCTGACCCCTGCCCAAATTTGGGGGGCCACTTTCCCAGAGCAGCCTCTGGTGGTGCTTTCGGGGCCCAACCTTGCGGCGGAAATCCGTCAGGGCTTGCCGGCAGCGGCGGTGGTGGCCAGCCGGCAGTCCTGGGCAGCTATGCAGGTACAGCATGCCCTGGCTTCGGAACGCTTTCGCCTCTACACCAGCAGCGATCCCTTGGGGGTGGAGCTGGGGGGCATCCTGAAAAATGTTATCGCCATCGCCGTGGGGGTGTGCGATGCACTGCAACTGGGCACCAATGCTCGGGCTGCCCTGGTCACCCGCGGCCTGGCAGAGATGATCCGGGTGGGATCCCACTTGGGGGCGCGGCCTGAGACCTTCAACGGCCTCTCAGGGCTAGGGGATCTGCTGGCCACCTGTCACAGTCCTTTGAGCCGCAACTACCGCGTAGGCTACGGCTTGGGTCAAGGCAGGCCTTTGTCCCGGGTTCTGGCCGAAATCGAGGGCACTGCCGAAGGGGTTTACACCGCCCCCGTCGTGGTCAAGATTGCCGCCCAGCATAACATCCGGGTGCCTATCACCCAGGAGGTGCATCTGTTGTTGCAAGGGCAGACCACCCCCCCTGCTGCCCTAGCCAGGCTGATGGAGCGACAACTCACCTCGGAATAAGACCCTCACCCCCCGCTCCTCTCCCTGAGGGAGAGGGGGGGCTAGACGTAGGTAGAGAAACGTTTCATTGCTATTTGAAGCTATTTGAAATGACCATAGCCGCAAATCCGCGGATGAGGAAAGGGGTTCTGCAGCGCATCAGGATTTTTGCAGAGGGTTGGGGTACCAGAATGAGCTATTTGGCGGAGTTTTTTTCCTCAGAGTTTTTCTATGCTGCCTCCATAGCTTCCCTGTTCGTTCCCGCATCAACTCGGCTCTCGATTGTTCCGGGAAGCCGACAGCCAGCCCCAGGGGTTGGGGGGTCTCTTGTTTGCTTGTTTGCGAAGCCACATGTCCAAACGCATCTTGGTGATTGAAGACGAACCCGCTATCCGCACCTATTTGCAGAAGGTGTTGCAACGAGCTGGGTACGACACTGTTGCGGCCAGCGACGGAGAGGAAGGATTACAGATGGTGCGCGCCCTCCTGCCGGATTTGGTGTTGTGCGATGTGGTCATGCCCAAGCTAAACGGCTACGGGGTGCTCGATGCCGTGAGATGGGATCAGTTCACTGCCCACATCCCCTTTGTCTTTCTCTCCTCGAAAACCAGCCGAGAAGACATGGAAGAAGGGCTGCGGCTCGGCTCTAATGCCTATCTAACCAAGCCCATCGACCAAAACCACCTGTTGAAAGCAATCGCTGCCCAACTGCTCTAAACTTTTAGCCATTTACCCCTGGGATAAGACTTCCAGGGAACCGAGAAAAGTTTTCCGGATCCCTGCCGGCTGTAGCTAGGGGATCAACGCCTGTTGTCGCTGCCGCTGTTGCCGCTCCAGGGCCTCGAACAGGGCTTGAAAATTGGCTTCGCCAAAGCCCGCGGCTCCGCCCACTCGCTGGATCACTTCGAAGAAAAAGGTGGGCCAGCCAAATAGAGGTTGGGTAAACGTTTGCAGCAGAAGGGGACGATCCTGGCCATCAGAGGCGGGCAGGGTGGCATCCAGAAGGATCTGCTGCTCCACCAGGTCTTGCCAGGAGATGGCCTGTCCAAGGGCGGAACGGAGCGCCAACCCCAACTCCCTTTCCAGGCTGGTGTAGTACTGCGGCGGCACCTGCAAAAAGTCCACTCCCCCCTGCCGCAACCGCCGCAGGCTGGCAACGATATCCGGGCTGTGCAGCGCCGCGTGCTGAATGCCCGGGCCACCATGGGCATCCAAAAACTCCTGAATCTGAGAAGCGGCGCAGGTGGGTTCGTTGATGGCCCATTGGATCCCGGCTTCTGGATCCCCTACCACCACGCTTTCCAGGCCAGAGGTGTCGGTGTGGATGCTGTAACGGTACAGATGCCGCCAGCCCAGCACCTGGCCATACCAGTCGGCTGCCGCCTGCAGGGATCCCTGCTCCACGTTCAACACCACGTGATCCCAATGGGAGAACAGGCCTGCTTCCGCAGGGGTGACGTTGGAGGGGCCGGGGACGAGAGAATGCCGGATCCCGTAGGGGGTGTGGAGGCAGAGCGCCGCTGCTGCCGGGATCCATTCCACTGGGGCGCCTCGCCCCCGCAACAGCTCCGCCAAGGCCGGTAGCTCCTGCTCCCCCACCGCCAAAGCCACGTCCACCACCCCCGGCGAATGCTGCTGCAAATAGCGATCCACCTCGTCCCCCGCCCGTGCCGGCTGAGACAGGCGCACGCGCAGGGATCCCTGCCGCAGATCCAGGGTGTTGCCGGCCTCGCTTTCCAGTCGGAAGCCCCAAACCCGACAAAAGTGTTCCCGCCAACGGGGCAGATCCCAAAGGTAGAAGTGCAGGTGATGGATCCCTTGGACAATTCGAATGGACTGGTTCATAGAAAGCGCACGGCTAACGCGAACGCCAGGTGTTCTGGTGTTTTCCCGGCAACAGGTAACCGGGGCCGCCCTAACCCAGCATAGGCTGGCCCTTTGGCGAGGGAAAAGGTCAAAACCCTTTCCAGCAAACCCTTAAGACAACATTAAAAACACGCTTAAAAATGCGCCCACAAAAACATCTTCGCAGGGCAAAGGACTAAAATTGAAGTGGGCGAGGTGTATGGCCAACATCCAAAAAAAGAAACAGCAGAGTTGCTAAAAGCTCTCCCTCAAGTCAGTCACCAGGCCCTCTCTTTTGCAAAGATTGTTGTAGCTTTTGGCAGTTGCTGGGGCGCCGCCTTGCCCTATTGTCAGCCTATTGGCGGAGTTGTCAGGCGTCATAGTTGGGAGGATTGTTATGATAGCGAGCGCGCAGCGTTCTGTAGCTTTGTCTACAGAATCGAAGGCCGAAAAAAATACAGAACGCAAAGTATCTGATCAAGCAGTTGCGAGAGATTTTCTGCCGGGACGGTGGCAGCGCTGCATCGATGTCCGAGATTTTATTCAGCGCAATTACACTCCCTACACCGGGGATGAAAGCTTTTTGGCGCCGGCCACCGAGCGCACCCAACGGCTGTGGGCCAAGGTTAAGGATTTGATGGCGCTGGAGCGGGAGCGGGGGGTTTTGGATGCCGACACCGACCTTCCTTCCAGCATCACCAGCCACCCGCCGGGCTATATCGACCGGGAGCTGGAGCAAATTGTAGGTCTGCAGACAGACAAGCCCCTGAAGCGGGCCATCCTGCCCTTTGGCGGCATCCGCCTGGTAGAGACGGCCCTCAAGGCCTACGGCTACGAGCTGGATCCAAAGGTTAAGGAGATCTTTACCAAATACCGCAAGACCCACAATGACGGGGTCTTCGACGCCTACACGGAGGAGATGCGCCGCTGCCGCCGCTCTGGCATCATCACCGGCTTGCCGGACGCCTATGGGCGGGGCCGCATCATCGGTGATTACCGGCGGGTACCTCTCTACGGGGTGGATCGGCTGATTGAAGACAAGGAGGCGCAAAAAGCCAGCCTCGACCTGGACACGATGGATGAAGAGACCATCCGCCTGCGGGAGGAGCTCTCAGAGCAGATCAAAGCCCTGCACGAGCTCAAGGAAATGGGGGCCAGCTACGGCTTTGACCTGGGCCGTCCGGCAGCCAACGCCCGCGAGGCCATCCAGTGGCTGTACCTAGCCTACCTGGCAGCGGTCAAAGAGCAAAACGGCGCCGCCATGTCCCTGGGGCGGGTCTCCACGTTCCTAGACATCTACATCGAGCGGGATCTGCTGGCCGGGATCCTCACCGAAGAAGAGGCCCAGGAGCTCATCGACCACTTTGTCATGAAGCTGCGCATGGTCAGGTTTTTGCGCACGCCGGAGTACAACGAGCTCTTCAGCGGCGATCCCACCTGGGTAACTGAGTGCATTGGCGGCATGGGGCTGGATGGGCGACCTCTGGTCACCAAGACCAGCTTCCGCATGCTGCACACCCTCTACAACCTTGGGCCGGCGCCGGAGCCCAACCTAACGGTGCTCTGGTCGGAGCGGCTGCCGGAAGCCTTCAAGCGCTACTGCGCCAAGGTCTCCATCGAAACCAGCTCCATCCAGTACGAAAACGACGACCTGATGCGCCCCTACTGGGGGGATGACTACGGCATCGCCTGCTGCGTATCGGCCATGCGCATTGGCAAGCAGATGCAGTTTTTTGGGGCGCGGGTAAACCTGGCCAAGTGCCTACTCTATGCCATCAATGGCGGTCGGGATGAGATCTCCGGTGAGCAGGTGGCCCCGGCCTACGCCCCCATCACCTCTGAGGTGTTGGAGTACGACGAGGTGTGGCCGCGCCTGGTGCAGATGATGGCCTGGCTGGCCAAGACCTACGTCAACACCATGAACATCATCCACTACATGCACGACAAGTACTGCTACGAGCGCCTGGAGATGGCCCTGCACGACCGCGACATTGTGCGCACGATGGCCTTTGGCCTGGCTGGCCTATCGGTGGTGGCGGATTCCCTCTCGGCCATCAAGTACGCGCGGGTGCGGGCAATTCGGGACGAGCGCGGCCTGGTGGTGGACTACGCGGTGGAGGGCGACTTCCCCAAATATGGCAACAACGACGACCGGGTTGACCAGATTGCGGTGCAATTGGTGCAGACCTTCATGGCGGAGCTGCGCAAGCACAAAACCTACCGCAACGCCATTCCCACCCAGTCCATTCTCACCATCACCTCCAACGTGGTCTACGGCAAGAAAACCGGCAACACCCCCGATGGGCGGCGGGCTGGCGAGCCCTTTGCGCCGGGGGCCAACCCCATGCATGGCCGCGACACCAAGGGAGCGGTGGCGTCGCTGGCCTCCGTGGCCAAGCTGCCCTACGACGACGCGCTGGATGGCATCTCCAACACCTTCTCCATCGTGCCGGCGGCCCTAGGGCGCACGGCCGAGGAGCGGGTTGCCAACCTGGTGGGGCTGCTGGACGGCTACATGCGGGATGGCGGCTTTCACCTCAACGTGAATGTCCTCAACCGCGAGACCTTGCTGCAGGCCATGGAGCACCCAGAGCTCTACCCGCAGCTCACCATCCGGGTTTCCGGCTACGCAGTGAACTTCATCAAGCTTACCCGCGAGCAGCAACTGGATGTGATTAACCGCACCTTCCATCAACACTTCTAAACGAGGGGGCGGGGGATCCCGGAAGGCTGCCCCTAGCCGGGTGGAGGATCCCCCCTCCCCAAGCAAGGAGGTTCAATGAGCTATAGCGTTGGGGATTTGGTTAGAGACTATGCGGCGGGACGGCGAGATTTCCAGGAGATCGAGCTGCCCCAGGCCGACCTACAAGGGATCCACCTAGCCGGTGCCGACCTGCGCTATGCCGATTTCAGCGGCGCCAACCTGGCAGGCGCCAACCTGCGGGGGTGCGATCTCAGCTTTGCCGATTGCAGCGGCGCCAACCTATCGGGAGCCGACCTGCGGGGATGTCTGCTTTTTGGCAGCAATTTCCGCGGTGCCCTCTTGGAAGGGGCTTTGCTGGATCACGCCGATTGCGATGCCTATACCCATTTCCCGGCGGGCTTTGATCCCAAAGCCCATCGCCTGCACAACCTCTCGGCGGAGGTCTCCCAGTAGGAGATCTTTCCACTGGTTTTCAACCGTTAAGAAAAACACAGTCTGGGTAAAGTCCAGATTTCATAAGGAAGAAAACCGTGATGTGCATAACATGGCCAGCAATTGGGAAGAAAACCTCAAGATTAGTTGATATTTTGCAAAAGCCATTGAGGATAGAAGTATGGA
>NZ_JANSJN010000005.1:27829-33591 GCF_047462555.1 Synechococcus sp. B60.1 | reverse complement strand
AACATGGCCAGCAATTGGGAAGAAAACCTCAAGATTAGTTGATATTTTGCAAAAGCCATTGAGGATAGAAGTATGGATACCCCGCTCAACCCCTTGACGCCGATAACCGGCCGCATTCACTCGGTCGAGACCTGTGGCACGGTGGATGGGCCAGGGATCCGCTTTGTCATCTTCCTACAGGGCTGTCCTCTGCGCTGTCTGTACTGCCACAATCCCGACTGTCGGGATCCCAATGCCGGCCAGGTGGTGACGGTGGACTCCCTCATGGCGGAGATCCAGCGCTGCCGCAATTACTACCTCAAGGGTGGGGGAGTCACGGCCAGCGGGGGGGAACCGTTAATGCAACCCAACTTTGTGGCCGAGATTTTCCGCCGCTGCCACGAGCTGGACTTGCACACGGCGCTGGACACTTCCGGCTACGCGCCCTTGGGAGTGGCCAAGCCGGTTTTGGCCCATACGGATTTGGTGTTGCTCGATATCAAGTCCTATCTGCCAGATCTCTATCGCAAAGTTACCGGCGTTTCGCTGCAGCCCACTCTCGATCTGGCTCGCTATTTGGATCAGATTCACAAGCCCACCTGGATTCGTTTTGTTCTCGTTCCTGGACTAACAGATCCTGAGGAAAACATCAAGGGCTTGGCTGAGTTTGTGGCCACTCTATCCAACGTGGAGCGGGTGGAGGTTTTGCCCTTTCACAAGATGGGGGAATACAAATGGCAGCAGTTGGGACTGCCCTACACCCTCAGCGATGTCCAGCCGCCCACGCCGGAACAGATCAACCACGCTTTGCAGATCTTTCGCGAGCGGGGATTGGTGGCGGTTTAATGGCTGCTAAGACTTAGTTTATTGCCGTAGCAACAGTAACAAAAACAGAGCCAATCCCCATTTGCATCAGCTTGATCCCAAAGTCATCTCTAAAATTCTTAGGCTGCCCCTAAAGTAGCGCTAGGTTGAACTTATAGGCTAGGAGCTGGCCAACTCTGGCAGATGGAAAAATAGAGGAGGGATCCCCAGTGGAAGTGCGCGTAACCTACCAAAATGGCGTTCAATTTCAAGCCGAAAGCCGCGGCCATCGCATTCTCAGCGATCAGCCCTTGGACAACCACGGCCAAGATCAGGGAATGACGCCACCGGAGTGGTTTTTGGCCTCTTTGGGTGCCTGTGTTGGCTTTTATGCCGTCAAGTATCTGGAAGCGCGGCAGTTGGATCCTCGGGGGCTGGAAGTGGTTGTTACTGCAGATAAAGTTGAGCACCCCAGCCGCTTAGACAACATTTGCATTCGCGTTCAGACGGGGATCCCGCTCGACGAAAGGCAGCAAAAGGGTCTGGAAAAAGCTGTCGATGCTTGCATCATCCACAACACCCTCACCCATCCCCCAAAAATGACCACCGAGATCCAGGTTCCCGCACCTGTGGGCGCTTAGCCAGCCAGGGAGCCCAGGGAGTCTTGTAGCTCTAACTGTTACTCTTGCCTCAACTCTTAACCCGTATGGATGTGATTTTGGAGGGATCCACCTATGCCTGTTACCAATCTCGAGGAACTGGAAGCTTTAATCCAACAGGTGAAAGCTGCCCAGATTGAGTATGCCACCTTCACCCAGGAACAGGTGGATCGAATCTTTCACAAAGCTGCCCTGGCGGCCAACAACGAGCGGATCCCCTTGGCCAAGTTGGCCGTAGAGGAGACCGGCATGGGTATTGTGGAAGACAAGGTGATCAAAAATCACTTTGCCTCTGAATACATTTACAACAAGTACAAACACGAGAAAACCTGTGGCGTCATTGAGCGGGACGAGAGCTTTGGCTACGAGCGCATTGCCGAGCCGGTGGGGCTTTTGGCAGGCATTGTGCCGGTCACCAATCCCACTTCGACGACTATTTTCAAAGCCCTCATCACTCTGAAAACCCGCAACGCCATCATTTTTGCGCCTCACCCCCGCGCCAAACGATGCACCATTGCCGCGGCCAAGGTGGTCAAAGAGGCGGCTGAGGCGGCAGGCGCGCCTGTGGGCTTGATTGGCTGGATTGACGAGCCCACGATTGAGCTTTCTCAGGCTTTGATGCAGCACCCGGAGGTGAAATTAATCCTGGCCACCGGCGGCCCCGCCCTAGTCAAGGCGGCCTATTCCTCCGGCCACCCCTCGCTGGGTGTGGGAGCGGGCAACACGCCGGCGGTCATCGACGCCAGTGCCGACATTCCCATGGCCGTCAGTTCAATCTTGCTCAGCAAAACTTTTGACAACGGCATGATCTGCGCCTCGGAACAGGCGGTGATTGTGGTGGAGGCCGTTTATGAGCAGGTGAAGGCGGAGTTTTGCCATCGAGGGGCCTACTTTTTGGATCCGGAACAAACGCAAGCGGTGCGCCGCATCCTCCTCAAGGATGGCCGTCTCAATCCGGCTATTGTTGGCCAATCGGTGCAGACCATCGCTGCTCTGGCCGGGATCCAGGTACCCGAAGGCACCAAGCTGCTGATTGGGGAAGTGGACAAGGTGGGGCCCGAAGAGCCGTTTTCCTACGAAAAATTGGCCCCTGTTTTGGCCTTCTACCGCGCCAAGGATTTCCACAGCGCCGTCGAGGTTGCTGTCCAAGTGGTCAATTTCGGTGGGCGGGGCCACACCTCTGTCTTGTATACCGATCCCGCCAACCAGGACGATATTGCCTACTTTGAGCATGCCCTCCAAACAGCACGGGTGCTGATCAACACCCCCTCTTCCCAGGGGGCGATTGGGGATCTCTACAACTTTAGGCTGGATCCCTCGTTAACTTTGGGCTGTGGCACGTGGGGGGGCAACTCGGTCTCCGACAATGTGGGGCCGCGCCACCTGCTCAACATTAAAACCGTGGCCTACCGGCGGGAAAATATGCTCTGGTTCCGGGTGCCGCCCAAGATCTACTTCAAGCCGGGATGTCTACCGGTGGCGCTGCGGGAGTTGGCCGGCAAAAAACGGGCTTTTTTGGTGACCGATAAGCCCCTCTTCGAGCTGGGTGTGCTGCAGCCGGTTACCCAGGTTTTGGACGAGCTGCACGTGAACTGGGATGTCTACCACGATGTGGAGCCGGATCCCACCCTCAGCAACGTCAACCGCGGCTTGGAGCAGTTGCGCCAGTTTCAGCCGGATGTCATCATCGCCGTGGGTGGCGGATCCCCGATGGATGCGGCCAAGGTGATGTGGCTGATGTACGAGCAGCCCCAGGTGGAGTTTGAAGGCCTGGCAACGCGCTTTATGGACATCCGCAAGCGGGTCTACGAGCTGCCGCCGCTGGGGCAAAAAGCCCAACTGGTCTGCATCCCCACCACTTCCGGGACGGGATCCGAGGTAACGCCCTTTGCGGTGGTGACCGATGACCGGGTGGGGATCAAGTACCCCCTGGCCGACTACGCTCTCACCCCCAGCATGGCCATTGTCGATCCGGATCTCACCCTGAAGATGCCCAAGAAGCTGACGGCTTACGGCGGCATCGATGCCCTCACCCATGCCTTGGAAGCCTATGTCTCGGTGATGGCCAGCGAGTTTACCGACGGGCTGGCGCTGCAGGCAATTAAGCTGCTGATGACCTACCTGCCGCGGGCCTACGAGAAGGGAGCTGAGGATCCAGAAGCACGGGAAAAAGTCCACTACGCCGCCACCCTTGCCGGCATGGCCTTTGCCAACGCCTTTTTGGGGGTGTGCCACTCTTTGGCCCACAAGCTGGGATCCACCTTCCACCTGCCCCACGGCCTGGCCAATGCCCTGATGATTACCCACGTCATCCGCTACAACGCCACCGACGCCCCCTTCAAGCAGGCCATCTTTCCCCAATACCGCTATCCCAACGCCAAGCACCGCTATGCCGAAATTGCCGATTACCTGCAGTTGGGGGGAGCCAATGATGATGAAAAGGTCATGCGCCTCATTGAGGCCATCGAGGAGCTGAAGCGGAAGCTAGGGATCCCGGCCAGCATTCGCGAGGCCCTCAGCGAGAGCGAGCAGGCCTTTTACGACCGTCTGGAAGCGATGGCGGAGCAGGCTTTTGATGACCAATGCACCGGCGCCAACCCCCGCTACCCCCTCATTCAGGATATGAAGGAGCTGTACGTCTTGGCCTATCGGGGCTGCCGGGTGGAGGCTGCCCTCTACCACCAGCCGGAGCCGGCTCTGGTTTAAGGTCGGCCTTCCTCCCCGCCAAAACGTACTTCTCCCTTCCCTCCTTGCAACGGCTATGGCTACGCTGCACCGCCCCGATCCCAGCCTGGACATCTGGAAGGCCAGATCCCACCCCTTAGATCCCATTTTTCTGCCTCGCTCGGTGGCGGTGGTGGGGGCAACAGAGCGCGAGGGCAGTGTGGGGCGCACGGTGCTCTGGAACCTCATCAGCCACCCCTTTGGCGGCACGGTCTACCCGGTCAACCCCAAGCGGCACCAGGTGTTGGGCATCCGGGCCTACGAGCGGCTCTCTGCTCTGCCGGAGCCGGTGGATCTGGCCATCATCGCCATCCCGGCAGCCGGGGTGCCGGCGGTTATTCAAGAATGCGTCGAGGCCGGCGTCAAGGGGGCCATTGTCCTCTCGGCAGGCTTTAAGGAAATTGGCCCGGAGGGGCTGGAGCTGGAAAAGGCCATCCAAGAGGCTGTCCGCGGCAAGCTGCGCCTCATTGGTCCCAACTGCCTGGGGATCCAAAATCCCCACACTGGCCTCAATGCCACCTTTGCTGCCCAGATGGCCCGACCCGGCAACGTGGGGTTTATCAGCCAAAGCGGGGCGCTCTGCACCTCGATCCTGGACTGGAGCCTGCGGGAAAATGTCGGCTTTAGCGCCTTCATCTCCCTGGGATCCATGCTGGATGTGGGCTGGGGGGATCTCATCGACTATCTGGGCGAGGATCCCCATACCCACAGCATTGTCCTCTACATGGAGTCGATTGGGGATGCGCGGTCGTTTGTGTCGGCGGCCCGCGAGGTGGCGCTGAGCAAGCCCATTATTGTCATCAAGGCGGGGCGTACCCAGGCGGCGGCCCAGGCGGCAGCTTCCCACACGGGATCCCTCACCGGCAGCGACGCGGTTTTGGATGCAGCCTTCCGCCGCTGCGGTGTGCTGCGGGTGGATCACATCGAAGACCTCTTCGACATGGCGGAGGTGCTGGCCAAACAGCCCCGCCCGCAGGGCCCCCACCTCAGCATCCTCACCAATGCCGGCGGACCGGGGGTGCTGGCCACCGACGCCCTCATCCGCGCTGGGGGATCCCTGGCCCAGCTCTCTCCCCAAACCCTGGAGCAGCTTAACTCCATCCTGCCGCCCCACTGGAGCCACGGCAATCCCATTGATATTTTGGGCGATGCCGGGCCGGAGCGCTTTGCCCAGGCGCTGGAGATCGTGCTGCGGGATCCCGCCAGCCAGGGCTGTTTGGTGATCCTCACCCCCCAGGCGATGACGGATCCCACCGCCACTGCTGCCAAGGTGGTGGAGACCTGGCGGCGCAGCGGCTCCCGGCAGCCCATCCTGGCCAGTTGGATGGGGGGAGACTTGGTGGATGCCGGCGAGCAGATCCTTAACCAAGCGGGGATCCCCACCTACCGCTATCCGGATCAGGCGGCACGGGTGTTCAGCTATCTGTGGCGCTTTAGCGACAACCTCAAGGCCCTCTACGAAACTCCCACTCTGCTCCCTGCAACAGCGGTCGAGGGCGAGAGGGTGCAACAAATTCTCGGCCAAGCCCGGCAGCAAGGTCGCCGGCTCTTAACCGAGGTCGAGTCCAAGGAGATCCTGGCCGCCTACGGGATCCC
>NZ_JANSJN010000005.1:0-27729 GCF_047462555.1 Synechococcus sp. B60.1 | reverse complement strand
GAGAAAGCAGGGCCAGAGCACTTCCAAGGGGTGACGGTGCAGCCGATGATCCGCACCGACGGCTACGAGCTGATCCTGGGCAGCAGCGAGGATCCCCAGTTTGGGCCGGTGTTGCTGTTTGGCAGCGGCGGCCAACTGGTGGAGGTGTTCCAGGATCGCGCCATTGGCCTTCCCCCCCTCAACACCACCTTGGCGCGCCGCCTGATGGAGAATACCCTCATCTACAAGGCCCTCAAGGGGGTGCGGGGGCGCCGAGCCGTCAATCTGGAAGCGCTGGAACAGCTTTTGGTGCGCTTCAGCCAACTGGTGGCCGAACAGCGGCAGATCCAAGAGATCGACATCAACCCCCTGCTGGCCTCGGGCGAGCAACTGCTGGCTTTGGATGCCCGCGTCATTTTGCGCTCGGAGCAAGAACCCCCCGTACCGTTGGCCATCCGCCCCTACCCCAGCCAGTACAGTTGGCCCTTCCGCGAGGGCATCACCATCCGCCCCATCCGTCCCGAAGACGAGCTGCTGGTGATCCAGTTTCACCGCCACGTCTCCGACTACAGCATCTACCTGCGCTACTTCCACCCCATCAAATACAGCGCCCGCATCGCCCACGAGCGCTTGGTTCGCATCTGCTTTAACGACTACGACCGCGAGATCGCCCTGGTGGCGGAAAAACAGGAGCCAGAAGCTACAATCCTCGGCATCAGCCGCCTCTCCAAAAAACACGGCCTTCCCGAAGAAGCCGAGTTTGCCCTGTTGGTGGCGGATCCCTACCAAAGACAGGGGATCGGCACGGAGCTGCTGACCCGCCTGATTCAGGTGGCCCGCTGCGAAGGGATCCGGCGCCTCACCGGCGAGGTGCTCAGCGAAAACGAGGGCATGCGCCGCCTCTGCAGGCGCTTGGGGTTCCAGTTGCTCCCCTCTTCAGAGGATCCCGGCCTCCTCAGGGCCACGCTGGATCTTGCTGCCGATGCGGCGCTCCCCACCCCCTGCCCTGCCTAGGGATCCCTGGCCCTAAAAACGGTTTGCCGACCGGCTTACCGTAGAATGTGAAGAGCGGCAGCCAGCCTCACGGGTTGCAAAGCCCTTCAGCTCCCCTCTCCCTTTGGGAGAGGGGCTGGGGGTGAGGGACACAGAAGTGGAGAAGTTTTTGGGGATAGGGGTGAACATGGAAGGGACAGCAGGGAACCCATTGGGGATCCCCTCACCTGTCGCGGTGGTCTGGTTTGGGAGAGTGGGGCGGTGGCTGGCGGTGGGATCCCTGCTCCTGGGACTCCTGCTGGGGCTGGGCGGCTGTGGCGTGGGATCCCAAGGGGAAGTGAGGATTCTCCTAGCTTCTTTTGCGGTGACCCGCGATGCCTACCGGCAGATCATCCCTGCCTTTGAGGCCCACTGGCTGGCCCAGACCGGCCAACGGGTGCGCGTAGAAAGCAGCTACGCCGGCTCGGCCACACAAGCGCGGGCGGTCATTGACGGGCTGGATGCCGATGTGGTGGCTCTGGCCCTGGGCCTGGATGTGGAGCGCCTTGTGGCTGCCGGTCTCGTTCGACCAGGCTGGGAAAGCCGCACGCCCAACCAAGGGATCGTCACCCGCTCAGTGGCGGCAATCGTCACGCGGCAGGGCAACCCCCACGCTATCCACTCTTGGCTGGATCTGGCCCAGCCTGGCTTGCAGGTGATCACCGCCAACCCCAAAACCTCAGGGGGCGCCCGCTGGAACTTTTTGGCCCTCTGGAGTGCTGTCCCTGAACCCCAGGCCCTGGCCTTCACCACCCAGGTCTACAAAAACGTCCGCGTCCTGCCGCGGGACTCGCGGGAAGCCACCGATGTCTTTTTCCAAAAAGGGCAGGGGGATGCCCTGCTCACCTACGAACAGGAGGTGATCCTGGCCGGCCTGCGCGGCCAGCCCTTGCCCTACGTGGTGCCGGATCCCAACATTTCCATCGACAACCCCGTAGCCGTGGTGGATGCCACGGTGGAGCGAAAAGGAACCCGCGCCGTGGCCGAAGCCTTTGTGAACTACCTGTTTACTCCAGAAGCGCAACGGGCCTTTGCCGAGGTGGGTTTCCGTCCGGTGGAGCCGACGGTGGCGCAAGAGTTTGCCTGGCGGTACCCTCCCATTGAGAAGCTGGTAACCGTTGCCGATCTGGGCGGCTGGGAAGCAATCCAAAACCGCTTCTTTGCCGATGGGGCTGTGTTTGACCGCATCCAAGCTGGGTTGTAGGGAGCCTCCCTTGTTTTGCATCCCCATTCAAGGTATGCTGGGAGCAGTATCAACGGTTTGTTGACAGGTTTACCGTAGATTAGAGGCTCCCTACCTCCTCAGGGATAGGCAGCGCCATCCGGCCAACCCTTAGCTAGGCAGAACCTATGGGCATCACCATTGCAGGGGTATCGAAGCGTTTTGGCCAGTTTCAGGCTCTCCACCCTACGGATCTCACCATTCCCACGGGATCCCTGGTTGCCCTGTTGGGACCGTCGGGTTCCGGCAAATCTACCCTCTTGCGCCTGATTGCCGGCCTAGAAAAGCCGGACACGGGGCGGATTTTCCTCACCGGGCGGGATGCCACGCATGCCAGCGTCCAGGAGCGCAACGTCGGCTTTGTCTTCCAGCACTACGCCCTGTTCAAGCACATGACGGTGCGGCAGAACATCGCCTTTGGCCTGGAGATCCGCAAAGCTTCGCGGGCTGAGATCCGGGCACGGGTGGACGAGCTGCTGGAGCTGGTGCAACTGTCGGGGTTGGGGGATCGCTACCCCTCACAGCTTTCGGGGGGACAGCGGCAGCGGGTGGCTCTGGCCCGCGCCTTGGCGGTGGAGCCGCAGGTGTTGCTCCTGGATGAGCCCTTTGGGGCGCTGGATGCCAGAGTGCGCAAGGAGCTGCGCCAGTGGCTGCGGCGCCTGCACGACGAGGTACACGTCACCACCGTCTTGGTCACCCACGACCAAGAGGAAGCCATGGAGGTGGCCGACCAAATTGTGGTCATGAACCAGGGGCGGATCGAACAGGTGGGATCCCCTGCCGAGATCTACGATCACCCGGCCACTCCCTTTGTCATGAGCTTCATCGGCCCGGTCAACGAGCTCTCTCCCCGCTCCCTGTTATCTTGCCAGCTTCCCGAGGCCCAGGCGGGCCCGCACCAGCTCTTCTTGCGCCCCCACGATGTGCAGATCGAGGTCAACCCCAATAGCAGCGGCGTCTCGGCTTGGGTCAAAGAGATCATCCACCTGGGGCGGGAGATCCAGGCGGAGCTGATTCTAAGCGATGGCGGATCCCTGTGGGCCCACCTCAGCCGCGAGCAATATGCCAGCCAGCCGCTGCAGGTGGGGCAGCAGGTCTATGTCCGCCCCAAGGTGGTCAAGGCCTTTCCCCTCAAAAAAAACGATAAGAAAACTGCCATGACCCCGCTGGCAATGGCGGGACGGAGTCCGATGTCGCTGGGAGCTTGAGGAAAGTTGCAGCAAGCCGGGTTTCAACTGTCTTGGCCGTGGCGGCTGAGCTTGGGCTATCTCTTCCTAATGTTGGCCTTGCCGCTGGCGGCCTTGATCGCCAAGTCCAGCAGCGTCGGCTGGGCGGAGTTCTGGCGGATCGCGACGGATCCGGTGGCCCTCTCCGCCTATGAGGTTACTTTTGTAACCGCGCTGCTGGCGGCTTTGGTTAACGGCGTAATGGGCACCCTGACGGCTTGGGTGTTGGTGCGCCACGCCTTCCCCGGCAAAAAGCTCCTCGAGGGGTTGATCGATCTGCCCTTTGCCCTGCCCACGGCTGTGGCCGGCCTCACCCTGGCAACCGTTTACAGCAGCAACGGCTGGATTGGATCCCTTTTGGCCCCCTTGGGGATCCGCATTGCCTTTACCCGGCTGGGGGTGGGGGTGGCGATGCTGTTTATCTCTTTTCCCTTTGTGGTGCGGACGGTACAGCCGGTGCTGCAGGAGCTGGAACGAGATGTGGAAGAGGCGGCCTGGAGCTTGGGCGCCTCCCGCTGGCAGACCTTCTGGCGGGTGGTGCTGCCCCAGATTTTGCCCGCCGTGTTGACCGGCGTAGCCCTAGGGTTTTCCCGTGCTGTGGGTGAATATGGCTCCATTGTTATCATCGCCTCTAGCATCCCCTTCCGGGATCTCATCGCGGCAGTGCTGGTGATCCAGCGGCTGGAACAGTACGACTATGCCGGGGCAACGGTGATCGGGACGGCGATGCTGGGGATCTCGTTCTTGTCGCTGGTGGTGATTAACCTTCTGCAAGCCTGGGGAAGTCGCCATGAAACCTGACGGGATAGCGGGTGTCCAACCGGAGCCATCGACAAACCCTTGGCTGTCGGGCCTGTTGATCGGCATTGTCGGGCTCTACATCGCCCTGCTGCTTGGGATCCCGGTGGTGAACATCTTTTATCAGGCGTTTCGAGAAGGGATCCCAGCTTTTCTCCAGCACCTGACCGAGCGGGAGCTGCTCAGCGCCCTCCGATTGACGGTGCTGACGGCGCTGGTTGTTGTTCCCCTCAATACTTTTTTTGGCCTCTGCGCCGCCTTGGCCTTGGCTCGCCGCCGTTTTCCGGGGCGGGCTTTGCTGCTCAGCTTGATCGATCTGCCCTTTTCCATTTCCCCGGTGGTGGCCGGCCTGATGCTGGTGCTCCTCTTTGGCCGTCAGGGTTGGCTGGGATCCTGGAACCTGCGGGTCATCTTTGCCTTTCCGGGCATTGTGCTGGCCACGGCTTTCATCACGCTCCCTTTTGTGGTGCGGGAGGTACTGCCGGTGTTGGAAGAGGCCGGCAGCGAGGAAGAAGAAGCCGCCAAAACCCTGGGGGCCAATTCCTGGCAGATCTTCTGGCGCATCACCCTACCCAACATCCGCTGGGGACTCCTGTACGGGGTCATCCTGACCAATGCCCGCGCCATGGGGGAGTTCGGCGCTGTCGCGGTGGTCTCTGGCAACATCATTGGCCGCACCCAGACCCTTCCCTTATTTGTGGAAGATGCCTACCGCAGCTATGCCACGGGCTCGGCCTATGCGGCGGCAGTGGTGCTCTCCTTGCTGGCGGTGGTAACCCTGGTGGCCAAGGAGCTGCTGGAGCGGGGATCCCCTTCCCGCCGCATCTTCTAGAGGTCTGTTGGGATCTTTGCAATCAACGCTCTAACCCCCCTCTCCCTGAGGGAGAGGGGCCGGGGGTGAGGGCAGCCATGACCGCCATCGGCCAGGGTGTGGCTTAGACAGACTCGGTGAGGATCTCGGGCAGACAAACCTGGGTGCCCCCCAGGCCGCAGTAGCCGCGTGGGTTTTTGGCCAGGTACTGCTGGTGGTAGTCTTCGGCGTAGTAGAACTCTGGGGCGTCCAGGATCTCAGTGGTGATTTGGCCGTAGCCGTGGGCGCTCAGAGCCTGCTGGTAGAGATCGCGGGTTTTTTCCGCCAGCTCCCGTTGTGCCGGGGAATAGACGTAGATGCCGGAGCGATACTGGGTGCCCACATCATTGCCCTGGCGCATCCCTTGGGTGGGATCGTGGTTTTCCCAAAACACCTTCAAAAGCTGCAGGTAGCTAATCTGGCTGGGATCGTAAACCACCCGCACCACCTCGTTGTGGCCAGTCAAACCGGTGCAAACCTCCTCATAGGTGGGGTTGGGGGTATACCCGCCAGCGTAGCCCACGGCAGTGGTGAACACCCCGGGCAACTGCCAAAACTTGCGCTCCGCTCCCCAAAAGCAGCCCATGCCGAACAGGGCCAGCTCCATGCCCTCGGGAAAAGGGGGCTTTAGGGGCGTGCCCTTGACGTAGTGCCGGTTAACGATTGCCATTGGCTCGGAGCGGCCCGGCAAAGCCTCTTCCGGCGTGGGCAAGGTCAGCTTCTTGCTCAGTTTGCCAAAACCAAAGAGCGCCATGGCGGTAGCCCGATACATTCGTTAACATCTACCAGCCTAGCGTAGATAGCCGCTCTTGTCTCGAGAAAAGATTGGCAAGGGAGCGGCCTGGGGATTTCAGACCGCCAGCTCCACAACCACAGGGGCATGGTCGCTGGGCTTTTGTAGCCGCCGCGGCTCGACGTCGATCCAGCAGGCAGTGACCTTGTCCTGGAGCGGGGGAGAAAGGTAGAGGTGGTCGATGCGCCAGCCGCGATTCTTCTGAAACCCTCCGGCCCGGTAGTCCCACCAGCTAAAATGTCCGGGATCCGGGTTAAACTTGCGGAAGGCATCCTCAAACCCCAAAGCCAGGATCTCCCGCAGGGCCTGCCGTTCTGGCTCCGAGGCCATGATTTCTCCGGCCTTTTGGGGATCGTAGATATCGCGGTCTTCCAGGGCAATGTTAAAGTCCCCACAGAGCAAGATGGGATCCCCTTGGCTGAGGGCAACGGCCAGGTAGTCCTTCAGCGTGGCCAGCCAGCGCAACTTGTAGGCGTACTTGTCGGATCCCACCGCCTCGCCGTTGGGCACGTAGAGGTTGAGAATGCGGATCCCGTGGTAGAGGGCGCCGATCAGCCGCTTTTGCTCGTCCAGGTCTGCAGCCGCCGACAGCAGCGCGCCAAACCCTCGCTCCACCTTCTCCGGCACCTCCCGGCTGATTACGGCCACGCCGTTGTAGGACTTTTGCCCGTACACCTCCACATGAAAGCCTCGCTCCTCGAAGGGGGCGCGGGGAAAGTCCTCATCCACCACCTTGGTCTCCTGCAAGCAGAGCACATCCAGGGATCCCTGCTTGTCTAGCCAAGCCAAAACTTGCGGCAACCGGGTGCGAATGGAGTTGACATTCCAGGTGGCCACTTGCATAGCAGCAGGTTCCCAAGACAACGCTCAGGCCACCATTTTGGCCAAACCCAGGGGATGGATCCCCTGGGGCGAGACTGCGATCCGGTAGGGCAACACCTCGACCCCCGCCTGCAGCGCCTGGCGAAACAGATGGGCATAGCGGGGATCCCGTTCTGCGCCAGGGGCGAACTCGGTGCAATCGGCACGGTTGATCCAGTACAGCAGCAGAGCCCGCTGCCCTTGCCGGCGGATCTCAATCAAATCTTCCAGGTGTTTTTGCCCGCGAGTCGTCACCGTATCCGGGAAGAGGGCGCGGGATCCCACGGCCCAGGTGGTATTTTTAACCTCTAGGTAGGCCAAGCCAGAGTCTCCTATCAGCAGGAAGTCGATTTTGCTCCTGCCGCAGGTCACTTCCCGTTGCCAACGAGAAAACCCCGCCAACTGGGGAAACCACCCTTGTTCCAGCCCCCATTCCACCAGGCGATTGGGCAGGCCGGTGTTGATCCCCACCCACACTCCTTCCACCTGGATCATCTCCCAGGTGTAGGCCAATTTGCGCTTAGGATCGGGGTGATGGGAGAGGTACACAGGTGCCCCTACCTGGCAAACCCCCGTCATCGGCCCGGTGTTGGGGCAGTGAGCGGTTACCTGTTGCCCATTTTCCAGCTCCACCTCGGCAAAGAAGCGCTTGTAGCGGCTGCGCAACACCCCTCTGTGCAGGGAGGTCGGGAAACGATAGGGCAGCGCCCCCTGTTGGCCTGTCATTCGCAAGAGCTCTCCGATAAGTATTTTTTCTTTAGGATTTTGGAAGTCTTCCAGGGGTGGGGTGTTTCCTGCGCTAGGGTAAATGACGTATCTCCCCGGCCAGGGCCTTTTTTTGCCGATGCCTTGTTCCTATACCTCTCAATATCCTATCTTTTTCTATCCCTTTGCCAAAACTTGGAGAAGAAAGCCCGAATGTTGCGTCTTGATCCTGAGCCCGGCTTTCAGCCCCCGGATCCCTTCCAGGACAACCGCGGTCGCGTGGCCATCTTCATCGACGGATCCAACCTCTTCTATGCCGCCCTGCAGATGGGCATTGAGATCGACTACACCCGCCTGCTGAAGACGCTGACCGGCCGTTCTCCCCTTCTGCGCTCCTTCTTCTACACCGGCGTCGATCGCAACAACGAAAAGCAGCAGGGGTTTTTGCTCTGGATGCGTCGCAACGGCTACCGCGTGGTTACCAAAGAGCTGACCCAACTGCCCGATGGATCCAAGCGGGCCAACCTGGATGTGGAAATTGCTGTGGACATGTTGTCGCTGGTGCGTTGGTACGAGACGGCAGTGCTGGTGAGCGGCGATGGGGATTTGGCCTACGCGGTCAATGCCGTCAGCTACCAAGGGGCACGGGTGGAGGTGGTCAGCTTGCGTTCCATGACCAGTGACCAACTGATCAACTTGGCAGATCGCTACATCGACCTAGAATCCCTCAAAGACCAAATTAAGAAGACCAATCGCCCCTCCTATCTGTACCGACCCGGGTTCACCACCGACGAGGAGGATGAGGGGTAATTTTTCTCTCACCCCCCCACCCCAAAGGAGGGAGTTCAGCGAGATGGCAAAGTTGAAGGGATCCCCTGCAGCAGGTAAACGGGGTTAAGGGGGGCGAAGCGGGTGCCTTCTGCCAGGGCTGTGGAGCGGGAGATCTGGATGTGTTCTAGCCGCACCTGCCAGCCCTGCGAGCGCAGCCATTGCAGGGTTTCGCTGCAGGTTTCCAGAGTGGCAAAGTTGGCCACCAAGATCCCCTCAGGCCGCAGGCGGGCCGCCACCACCGGCAGCAGATCGCGGATCCCTTTGCCGCCTCCCCCCAGCAACACCCGATCGGGATCCGGCAAGTCGGCCAGCACCTGGGGCGCTGCCCCGGGGATCACGTGCAGGTTCTCCAGGCCGAAGCGTTGGCGGTTGCGCCGGATGAGACAAATACCCATGGCGTTGCGCTCAACGGCATAGACCTGGAGCTGGGGGGAGAGGCGGGCAATCTCTACGGCCACGGAGCCGGTGCCGGCCCCGACATCCCACACCACTCCCTGCCGCGGCAATTGCAAGGCCCCCAGGGTGAGCAGGCGGATGGGTTGCTTGGTGATCAGGCCGGGCTGGTCGGGAAAGGTGTGGAACTGATCGTCGGGGATCCCGACTAGGGGCCAGCGGCGGGGATCCGGTTCCGGGTCAACGCGGCGCAACACCACCAGATTGGGGCTGGGGAAGGCGGAGTTCTCACCTTCCTGCAGAGGCAGGATCTGCTCGTGGGGGGATCCCAGTTGGCTGCATACCCAGCCCTGGTAGCGCACCGGCAACTGCAGGTCGGCAATGAACTGGGCCAAGCTGGCTGGCGTGTGCTCTGGGTCGGTAAGCACCACAATCACAGGGGATCCCTGTTTGAGAGCGGGTTCCAACGGCTCCATTCCCCGCCCGTGCAGACTGAGAATGGTGGCCTCCTGCCAGGGGATCTGCAGGCGGTTGAGGGCCAACTGCACCGAGCTGACTTGGGGGTAAAAAGCCAGTTGCTCCGCCGGGAAATACTGGGTCAGCAGGCGCCCAATCCCAAAAAACAGGGGATCCCCGCTGGCCAATAAAACCAGGGATCCCTGTGCCAGCTCCTTTTGCAAAAGCGGGATCCAACTTTCCACCGATCCAGTAAGCCGGATCTGGCGAGCCGGATGGTCGGCAAAGTGCTGCAGCAGGCTGGGGGGCCCGGCCAGGGTTTGCGCTTGGGAGAGGGGGGGAATCGCCCAAGAGGCCACCGAGCCATCTCCAGCTACCCCTACGACCGCAAGCTGAGGCAACCGGCTCGCCATCTAGCGTTCGACAGGCGGGTGGTACTGGCGCATGTGGTTGAGAAAATCCAGGCGCAGCTCCGCTACCTCCCGCTGCATCTCCCGCATTTCCCGAATAAAGCCCAGATGAGCCTCGATCAGGCGGCCATCCCGCTCCCGAAATTGCTCCATCATCATGGCTTGCGCTTCCCTCAGCTCGGCAAACCCGGCCTGCATATCGCGGCGAGACTCCTGGATGGCCCTCTCCAGCTCATCTCCCCGCTCTTCGTTCTGGCGAATCCGCTCCTGGTTGTGCTGAATTAACGCCCGGATCTCCTGGATTTCGGTCTGGAGCTGGGCCTCGATGGCCTGCCGCTCGGCTCGCATTGCAGCCATCTGGGCCTCAAAGCGCTCGGCGGCCCGCTGCTGTTCGGCCCGGATCTCGGCGATCTCGGCGGAGAAACGCTCAGCGGCCCGCTGCTGCTCAGCTCGGATCTCGGCGATCTGAGCTGCAAAGGCCTGTCGCATTTCCGTCATCTGGGCCTCAAAGCGCTCGGCAGCTTGTTGCCGCTCGGCCCGGAGTTCGGCGATCTCGGCGGAGAAACGCTCAGCGGCCCGCTGCTGCTCGGCTCGGATCTCGGCGATCTGGGCTGCAAAGGCCTGTCGCATTTCCGTCATCTGGGCCTCAAAGCGCTCGGCGGCCCGCTGCTGCTCAGTTCGGATCTCGGCGATCTGGGCTGCAAAGGCCTGCCGCATTTCCGTCATCTGGGCCTCAAAGCGCTGGGCGGCTCGCTGCTGCTCAGCCCGCAGCTCTTGAAGCTCTTCTTGTTGGAGCTGAAGGTTGCGGATCAGCCACTCCTCTTGTTCGGGGGTCATGGGAAAGGCCTGAAGATGTCGTTCCAATTCTAGTCAGTTGGGAATGGGATCCCGGCGGGCGGCCAGCAGTAGAGCATTGACGATGGCAGCGGCCACCGGGGATCCGCCTTTGCGGCCCTCCACCCGAATCTGGGGGACATCGGTTTGTGCCAATGCCTGTTTGGCCTCCTCCACGGCCACAAAGCCCACCGGCACCCCGATCACCAGGCTGGGCCGGATCCGCTCTGCCCGAATCTCTTCCACCAGCGCCAGCAGCGCCGTGGGCGCATTGCCGACAACAAAGATGGCTTCCGGGTAGCGGCGGGCCACCTGGATCATCCCCTGGGCAGTGCGGGTTTGCCCTGCCGCGGGGGGGTCTTCCACCCAGTCCAAAGCGCAATAGAGCGGGATCCCCTGCGCCTCAAGGCCAGCTTGGATCCCGGCAGCCACCATCCTCACATCCACCACCACGGGCCTTTGCTGCCGCAGGGCCGCCAGCCCCACCTCGACCGCCGTGGGGCTAAACACAAAGCGATCCCGCAGCTCAAAATCGGCAGTGGCGTGGATGGCGCGGCGCACGATCTCGTAGGGGATCCCTTGCCACGGGTGGGGGCCGATCTCTTGGTCAATCTGGCGAAAGCTGGCCGCCGTAATAGGGTCTATCCAAGCTGTCTCATCCATCATCTCAGCCATCGTGGATCCGCAGGTGGAGCCATGGTTCGGCTAGGGTGGTTTCTACGTCCTGCTGACGCGAGCAGTCTTGTTCGGGGAAAGTCGTGCAGAACGTCCAGAAAAGCTGTGCTCAAAAGGGTTACCTGAGAGAGACGCCCCTTTAGTTCCACTCTAGACGCCCCGAAGCAGCCCCTAAGTTCGGTCTATGCTGGTGGAGATGGGCCTGTTGTTGTCACACGCTCCTCCCTTGCCTGAACCCAACTCTTCTCCCTCTGCTGCTGTCGGTGGGGCAAGCTCCCCTCCCCTCGCGCCGCCCCCCTCTTCGGTCGGCAACAGGGATCCCCTTGCCGTGCTCCCTCGCTATGGCCATTCCCAAACCTGGCTCTGGCGTGGCTGGTCTATCCATTTCACCTACACCCCCAGTCGCGCCCAAACCTCCAAGGGCCAGGTGAACTTGACGGCGGCTCCGGCCATCTTGATCCATGGCTTGGGAGCCTCGGTGGGCCATTGGCGCCATAACATTGTTCCCTTGGGATCCCAGCGCCCCGTCTATGCCCTTGACTTGCTGGGATTTGGGAAAAGCGCCAAGCCGGAGATCGCCTACAGCGTCGATCTGTGGGTGGAGCAGGTGTACGAGTTTTGGTATGCCCACATCCAACAGCCCAGCATCCTGGTGGGCCACTCCATCGGCGGGTTGGTGGGGGTGATCGCGGCTGCCCGTTATCCTCAGATGGTGAAGGGCCTGTGCTTAATCAGTTGTGCCGATGGGCCCCACCCGGAAGAATTGCCCTCTCCCTGGGATGCCCTGGTTCAAGCCCTCTGCGAAGGGATCCTGGCTGTTTTGGGTTGCCCGCTCACCTATCCCCATTTGTTTAACTGGCTGCGACAAACCGAGGTGCTGCGGGCTTGGATCAAAAACGTCTACAAGCGAGACGAGCAGGTGGACGACGAGCTGGTGCAGATCTTCCAGAGGCCTGCCTTTGAGCCGGGGGCAGCCCACGTGTTTTTGGATAGCCTGAGAGCCATCCTCTGCCGTCGCTTCGACAGCCCCAAGCGCCTGTTGCCCACCCTCAAAATGCCGATTTTGCTCCTCTGGGGCCAAGAAGATCCGGCGGTGCCCAGCTTTTTGGCAGACCAATTCAAGCGCTGGCAGCCCGCTCTTACGTTGGTGAAGCTGCCAGGGGTAGGCCACTGTGCTCACGACGAGCTGCCCCACTGGGTCAACACCCTCATCAGCGAGTGGGCAGCGAGCCTGGAGACTTGCCCCGACTTGTCCACCCACCTTCGCAGGGATCCCGCGGCTGACTAGTCCAGCCAGTTGCCCTGCCAAGGTTCAGCAGTGTCCTCCCTGCTATCAGTGAAACCTTATGATCGCGCCAGGTGGGAACCTCCCTCTCCCGGTGGGAAAGGGGTTAGGGCCAAGGGATCCCTTTAGTCCTCTGGGGGCAGCTTGAGGATCTGACGCTGACGCATCCCCTGCCAGCGCTGGATGAGGTCGCTGTCGATGCCAAACTGATCCAGGGCCTTCACCACCACAAAGTCCACCAAGTCCAAGAGCGTACGCGGCTGGTGGTACCAGGCTGGAATGGCCGGCACGATGCGCGCTCCCGCCTCCGCCAGGGTGGTCAGGTTGCGCAGGTGAATGAGACTAAAGGGGGTTTCCCGCGGCACGATGACCAGGCGGCGGCCTTCTTTGAGCTGCACGTCAGCCGCCCGCTCCAGCAGGTCAGAGCTTAGCCCCGCTGCCAACTTGGCTACTGTGCCCATGCTGCATGGGATCACCAACATCCCCTGCGTGCGGTAGGAGCCGCTGGCGATGGTTGCCCCCACATCTTGCCAGCGGTGGCAGACCAGGGATCCGCCCTCACTTTCGGCCTGCTGCCGCCAAAATTGGGCCTGCCGCTGGGGATCCGCTGGCAACGGCACCCCTTGCTCCCCTTGCCACACCTGATAGGCTGCTTTGGAGGCCACCACCTCGACGCGGTAATCCAGGCTGAGCAGAACGTGCAAGGCACGCACGGCATAGAGCATCCCGGAGGCGCCCGATATACCAAGGATGATCGGCTGGGAGGAGTTCAAGGGCAGGCGGGAAGGGTCTTTACCTCAGTTTACCGACTGCCGAGGCCCCTCGGCTCTAGGCCTTGGGCTGGGCGATGTCGAACTCGGCGTCGTAGTCGAAGTCCTCGTCTTCCTCGACCCAGTCTTCCTCCAGCCTATCGTCCTCTGCCAGCTCCTCCTCTAGGCGGAGCTTCTCTGGGTACTCCTCGTCCAGCCCCAAAGCGGCTCGCTCTTCCCGCCTCCTGAAGCGCTCCAAAGCCGCTGGCGTGATGAAGGGATAGGGCAGCCCCTGCGCTTGCGCCTCCTCCAGCGCTGCCCGGTAGCTCTCCACTTCCTTGATGTCGATTTTCCAGCCAGTGAGACGGGCGGCCAGGCGCACATTTTGCCCCTCTTTCCCGATGGCCAGGCTGAGCTGGTCGCTGGTCACCAGCACGTGGGCCTGTTGGATCTCCGGATCCACCAGCCGCACCTCCACCACCTTAGCCGGGCTGAGGGCGTTGGCAATGTAGGTGGCGGGATCCGGTGACCAACGGATAACGTCAATTTTCTCGTTGCGCAGCTCCGCCACCACCGCCTGAATGCGGGATCCCCTCGCCCCGATACAGGCCCCTACCGGATCCACGTCTCGCTCCACCGTATCGACGGCAATCTTGGTGCGCGGCCCCACGTTGCGGGAAGGTGGGTTGGCCTCCCTCGCCACTGCCACGATGCGCACAATATCCTCTTCGATCTCCGGTACCTCGTTGGCAAACAGGTTCACCACCAAGCCGGCATCAGCCCGGGAAACCAAAAGCTGCGGCCCCCGCCGGGATCCCTCATAGACCTTTTTGAGATAGACCTTCATCACGGCGTTAGGGACATAGCGGTCACTGGCCAACTGCTCCTTCTTGGGTAGCTCGGCTTCCACCTCGGGCCGCCCAAAACCGCTGGATACCGCCATGATCACCGTCTGTCGTTCCGTGCGCAGCACCCGTGCCTGCAACACGGTGTTTTCCAGGTCGCGGAACTCTTCTTGAATCAGGCGGCGCTGCTGGTCACGCAACTTCTGGGCCAGCACCTGCTTGGTTTGGATGGCCGCCATGCGGCCAAATTCCGCCTGTTGGGGAGTGACGTCATTGGTGACTTCCCAGCCGACTTCGGCTTCCGGGTAGTCCTGCTGCACGTCGTACAGAGAGATTTCGTGATCTGGATCCCGTACCTCCTCGACAATGGTTTTAGTGGCCAAAATGCGAAAGCCCCCTGCCTCCACATCCAACTCCACATCGAAGTTGCGGAAGTGGTCTTCTTCAAAGACAACATCTCGCTGAATGGTTTTGCGGTAGCGTTCGTAGCCCTTGAGCAGCGCCTCCCGCAAGGCATTAGTGACCACATGGCGGGGCAAGTTGCGCTCCCGCGAAATCATCTCCACCATTTCTGCCAAACCGGGCAGAGGCACCATCGACATAAGCTGTTGTCCTCCTAATGCAACTTAAGCTGGGATGAAACTGCTATCACGGTTGCTCCGCAATCCTGACGGGAAATGCATCGTCGCACAGCAGGTAGCTCCGACGCGAAGACAAGGCAACCCACTTCGCGGCCGAACGTCCTCTCTATCCCCATTCCTCTACTCGGTTTCCGCCTCTGAGAGGACAACCCGCTGCACCGAAGCGCGGGGCAACTGCACGCGCCGCCCCTTGAGGGATAGGGCAACGTTCTCCTCATCCCGACCCAGCAGATGCCCTGACCAGACAGCTTTGCCCTTGTAGGGGGGATCCACCGTCACCTCCACCGCAAACCCTTTGAAAACCACAAAGTCGCGGTCGCTAATGAGGAGGTTGCTGATGCCGGGGCTGGAGACCTCCAGCACATAATGGCCGGGGATCAGATCCACCCGATCCAGCTCCACTTCCAAGGCCTGGCTCATGGCTTCGCAATCGGCATGGCTGGTTTCCTGCTCCGGATCCAGCGGACGGATGTCCACCCGCAGCACTGGCGGATACTGGTTGGTGTGAAAAACCATCTGTACCAATTCGTACCCCAGTCGAGCGGCCAAAGGACGGGCCAAGCTCTCCAACTGCGGGATAAGAGGGTGAACCATAGCCAACTCATCGCCAACTCGGTGTAACGGCCAGATCCCAGCCCATCGAAGCTGGAGTCGGCAGCGGGGGCATCTTTCCCCTAAAAAAGCAAAGAAGTGGGTGCTACCCACTCCCCGTTGTCATTGCGGAGATTCTTGGGAATCTACCTGCCGTTGCGGGGGGCTTTGGGCAGGCTTTTTCCTCAACTGTCATCTTAGAATATCTTGTCGGATTTGGCCAGAGGGATCTCTGTAAGCCAGATCTGCAAAAGGCCACATCTATAATGTGGACAGCCGCGGATTTGCCCAGACACCCAGCCGCATTCTGTGGGGTTTCCTATGACTGTTGCTTTTTCCTATCCCATCTTTGGCCCCAGCATTCAATGCCCCCACTGTCGGCAGACGATTGCGGCCCTTACCCTGACCGACACCTACCTCTGCCATCGCCACGGCGCCTTTGAGGCAGATCCCGAGCAAGAAGAGCTGGTTCACCTGCAATCAGGACGGCGTTGGCGCCTCTGGGAAGGCCGCTGGTACCGCCAGCACACCCATGCCGATGGGATCCGCTTCGAGATTCACGAAGAGCTGGATCGTCTGCGCATGCAGGGGATGCGGGCCACACAGGTGATTGTGGCTGAGCGCTACCGCCCCTTGCTTACCCCCTATCTGGAGCAGGGATCCCACCGGCGCCCCGGCCCACCCCGCCTCTACGGCCTGCCGGTTAGTTTCAGCTCCCAGCTGCCTGAAGGAGCCGGTGGATCACCGCAGCGCTGGCGAGTGATCAACTTCGAGCTGATCTGCGAGCTGGATCCGGCCATGCGACAGCCGCAATCCCGGCTGCAGTGCTGTGACTAGCCTTCCTGGGATCCCTCCTCTAGATGGGGGGAGGCTATACCCCAGTAGTTGACACTTCCCCAGCTCAAGTTGGGGGATTCTTACGCAGTCCACAAGCTCATAAAGACGTTGTCAAACTGCCTCTACACAGTTCTTTGAGGCGGAACCCCAAGGTTCTGCTGACCTTCTTCAAGCCGTCCGGGCAGATTGGGGTTGGGGGGCAGCTTTAGGGAGTAGAGGCCGTAGCAGGCCAGCAGCCAATTCAGCAGTCGGGCCACCACGCGGGCAGTTGGCCGCGTTGCGGATCCCACCGCCACTCCCCCCAAAGAAAGGCCGATCACAGGGCGGGCGGCGAAGATAGCCTCACAGGTCTGCAACAGTTGAAACCAACTCAGCCCCCCCGGTTCCGGGTGGTGCACCGCCGGTACCAAAGAAGGATCCAGCACACTGCAGTCCACCACCAAAAACACCGGCTGCTCCGGCAAAGCCTCCACCACCTGCTGCGGATCCCAGCCATCCTGGGCCCAGAAGATCGGGCTGGAGTGTTTTTTGAGCCAGGCGTAGGCGCGGGCACTGCCGCTGCGCAGCCCCACATGCACCACCGGCAGCCTATGCTGGTAGAGCAACTCCACCCAGGCGGCGTTGCCGTAGCCCACATCTTGATCCGGCTGGGTCATCTCCGCGGGCGGCATCAGGTTGGCATGGGCACTGCAATGCACCACACTTAGGGCGAGGTAGTGCTTCCAAAGGGCACGAATGGCCCCCCAACTGGCAGCCAACACCGAGGGCAGCAGCACCGGCCACTGTTGCCGTCGCCAAGCCTGAATAACCGCCGCCTCACACATGCCGTAGGGCGGCTCATCCACCAGCCCCGGCAACTGCGCCACTGCTATCTCGTCCACATTGATCCCCAACCGCGGCTCAAAAGCACACAGCTCAGCACCGGCGTTGAGGATGGCCATTGGCGCCTGCGTATCTGGGCCAAAGGCAGTGGGAATGAGAACCACCCTGGCGTTGGCCTGGGAACTGGGATGGAGGGACCACTGGGCCATGGGCGTCGTTCCTGTTCCGAAGATAGGGGGGTCTCTGGACTGCTTCTATGGTGGCTCACAGGATGGACCGAGATCTGGCCGCGCTGGATCTGCTACGAAAAATTACAGTTCCTGACCTAGCCTGGGGTCAAAAATCGGGTCGATGGTAGATTCAAAGTGCTCCGCGCCGCAACTCCAAGCGCGGCCTAACAACGCAAACGACAACGAGCGAGAAGGTAGGCTATGGCTGTGATGGAAGGCGATCCCCGTCAGGGGGCAAAGTTGCCCCTATTCGGGGGATCCACCGGAGGGCTGTTGAGCGCAGCCGAAACCGAGGAAAAATACGTGATCACCTGGACAGGCAAGCCGGGGCAAGTGTTTGAAATGCCCACCGGCGGCGCTGCCGAGATGGTGGAGGGCAAAAACTATCTCACCTTCGCCCGCAAAGAGCAGTGCTTGGCTCTCGGCGCCCAGTTGATCTCCGAGTTCAAGATCAAGGACTACCAGATCTTCCGCATCCCGGCGGGTGGACAGCCAGAACTGGTGCATCCCAAAGATGGTGTCTTTCCCGAGAAGGTGAATGAGGGCCGCCAGCCTATCGGCAAGGTGGATCACAACATCGGCAAGAACAAAGAGCCAGTTACCTACAAATTCACCAACGGGAAGCCCTGGGACTAATTCCGGCGACCTTTGTCTTTCTGCCTTGTTGGATCCCCTGGCTAGTTCAGGGGATCTTTTCCACCGGCAACCGGTTTGAAAGGGTTCAGCGCTGTTAGCCCTCACCCCCCGCCCCTCTCTCCGAGGAAGAGAGGAGGCGGAAGGTCATGTGGGGAAGAGTCGGATCTTTGGTCGGGCTGCCTTTGGCCAAAAAAGCTCCAGCTTTGCTGGAGCTGTACCTGCACCCTGACAGGCCCTGGGCAAGCCTACTTGGCAATTGCCGCGAAGAACTCCTTGGATTTCACCGGGTCGGGGTTCATCGTTCTCTGGCCGGGCTGCCAGTTGGCCGGGCAAACTTCATCGGGGTGAGCTTGCACGTACTGGATAGCCTGCAGGGTGCGCAAGGTTTCATCCACGCTGCGGCCAAAGGCCAAGTTGTTGATGGTGGCATGCTGGATGATCCCTTCTTTGTCGATGATGAACAGGCCGCGCAAAGCCACACCTGCCGCCGGATCCAGAACATTGTAGGCGGCGCTGATCTCTTTCTTGAGGTCGGAGACCAGCGGATACCTCAGCTCGCCCACCCCGCCGGCTTTGCGGTCGGTTTGAATCCAGGCCAGGTGAGAGTATTCGCTATCCACCGAGACGCCGAGGATCTCCGTATCCAACTTGGCAAACTCGTCGTAGCGATCGCTGAAAGCTGTGATCTCCGTCGGGCAGACGAAGGTGAAGTCCAGGGGGTAGAAGAACAGCACCACATACTTCTTGCCCCTGTAGTCGGAGAGCCTGACCGTCTTGAATTCCATGTCGTAGACGGCAGTGGCCGAAAAATCGGGAGCGGGCTGCCCCACCCGCAGACATCCTTCCTGAGACATCAGTCGACGCTCCTTACGGTAAAGTACAAATGTAAACCAAGCCTAACATACCATACTCATAATGACTTTGGCTTACCAGTCGGCCAGACTGGAGCCCTGGGATCCCCTTTCTTTCTCGTCGCTGGGCTCCGCCAGGTCAGGGAGTCGCTTGCCATGAGGGTGGCGCTAGAGTTCCTCTACCACTTCTGTTGTGACCACTGCCGGCGGTGGTGGAGCCAAGCGGACGTGGAGCCCCAGCCAGGGGATCGCCTCTATTGCCCCTATTGCGGCTTTCAAAATTGCATAGAAGGCATCGACACCTTCCGCGACGCCGCACGGGGCAGTTGCCTGACCCGTCCCCCCGATGCTCCTTCTGCCAAGCTGCCCAGAATCCGGGATCGTCCTCAGGATCTGGGATCCCCAAGCTGATCTAGCCGTTCACCGCATCCGCCAAGCTGCCCAGGTGGGGAGGCAGCCAGGAGTGGGATTCGGCCTCCGGCAGCGAAGAATCCAAGAGCGAGTGGCAGGGGTGGCGCTCTTCCAAAAGGGTGGTAGAACAGCAGCAGCTATAAACCTCCAGGTAGTCGTCCGGCTCTGCCTCGAAAATGGCATACTGGCCGGGGAAGAGGGTGCGCTCCCAGTGGCCGGGAATTGTTCGGATGACCTGAACCTGCTGAGAACGGTTGACGAAAACGTATCTTTTCATTGCGTTTTTTTAATCGCCTTAAGAAAAACTTATTGGCTTTAAGACAGGCTATCACCCTTGATCCCCAGCCGACAATAGCCAACGAGCAAGACGGGGATCGCTCTTTCTGCTTGACTTTGGGCGATTTGTTTTCTCAGCTTATGAAAGCTTAGGGAAGGGGATCCCGAGAAGAAGCCCGCCTGGTAAACTGAGGGGAAGAGTCTGAAGATATCCTTAAGTTGGCCTTCATCAGTACCAAGGGGGCACGCCGTGGACAACAAGTTGGGGCTAGAGATCATCGAAGTGGTGGAGCAGGCTGCCATCGCCGCGGCCCGCTGGATGGGCAAAGGCGACAACAAGACTGCCGATCAGGTGGCCGTCGAGGCCATGCGGGAGAAACTGAACCAGATCCCCATGCGTGGCCGCATCGTCATTGGGGAGGGAACCCGCGATGAGGCCCCTATGCTCTACATCGGGGAAGAGGTGGGCATCTGTACCCGTCCGGACGCCGAGCAGTTCTGCCGCGTGGAAGAGCTGGTGGAAATTGATATTGCCGTGGATCCCTGCGAGGGGACCAACCTGGTGGCCAAAGGCCAAAATGGCTCCATGGCGGTGCTGGCCATCTCCGAGAAAGGCGGCCTGCTGCACGCGCCGGACATCTACATGCAGAAGCTGGCGGCTCCTCCTCAGGCTAAGGGCAAGGTACATCTCGACTATCCCCCTGAGAAAAACCTGCAGATCATCGCCGAAAGCCTGGATCGGGAGGTCTCAGATCTAACGGTAGTGGTGATGGATCGCAAGCGCCACGTCGATCTCATCCGCCAAATCCGGGAGGCAGGGGCGCGGGTGAAGCTGATTACCGACGGCGACATCTCGGCGGCCCTCTCGGCAGGCTTCAACGGCACCGGCATTCATGCTCTCATGGGAATCGGGGCGGCTCCTGAAGGGGTGATCTCAGCAGCGGCGCTGCGCTGCTTGGGCGCCCACTTCCAGGGGCGTCTAATCTACGACCCCGAGGTGGTGCAGGCGGGCACCTACCTGCCACCGGTGGAAGAGACACGACGGCAACTGAAAGAACAGGGCATTGAGGATCCCGACAAGGTGTGGGAATGCGAAGAGCTGGCCAGCGGCAAGGAAGTGCTCTTTGCCGCCACCGGGATTACCGATGGCGACCTGATGCGCGGGGTGCGCTTCTTCGGCGGTGGGGCCCGCACCGAGACCTTGGTGATCTCCAGCCAGTCCCGCACAGTGCGCTTCGTGGATACCATCCACATGAAAGACGGCCAACAGCCCCGTAGCCTGCAACTGCGCTAAAGGATCCCCTGCCTGGGAGATGAGGGCGACTTTCCCTTGGCGAAGGTCGCCCTTCTCGTTGGTCGAACGTTAAAAAATCTATCAAGTTGCAACCCGAGAAAACGTAATAACTCTTCAGCAAAATCCTGCGAAACCGGTTCGATACTGGTCTTAGGGTTTAGGTAGGCTGAGAAAAGTTACCTAAGCTTGCTGGAACCGAGGCAAGGAACTGCCTTGACACCGGTCTCAGCTTAGCCTTCCCGAAAAGGGAGGATTTGCTTTTGTTCAGAGATTTTGCTTTTAATAACTGTTGCTGCACAAACGACGGAGAGGCATGTTTATCGCGGTTGTCGGTCTTAGCCATCGCACAGCTCCTGTGGAGATCCGGGAGCGCCTCAGCATTTCCGAGGCCGAAGTGGGAGAGAGGATCCAGCAGCTCCGTGCCCACCCCCACATTGAGGAAGCGGCGATCCTCAGCACCTGTAACCGGCTGGAGGTTTACATCGTCACCCCAGAAATGGAAAGTGGTGTCCGGCAGACGATGCAGTTTTTGGCGGAGGCAAAAGGGATCCCGCTGCCCCAACTGCGCCCGCACCTGTTTACGCTGCTCTACCAGGATGCAGTGACGCACCTGATGCGGGTGGCCGCCGGGCTGGAGAGCTTGGTGTTGGGAGAGGGGCAGATCCTGTCGCAAGTGAAAAAAGCGCAGCAACTGGGTCAAGCCTGCAACGGCATGGATCGCATCCTCAACCGCCTCTTCAAGGCGGCCATCACCGCCGGCAAGCGCGTCCGCACCGAGACGGGGATCGGCACCGGCGCCATGTCCATCAGCTCGGCAGCGGTGGAGTTGGCGTTGCAGGAGCAGGGATCCCTTTCCCAGGGCAAGGTGACCGTGGTGGGGGCGGGGAGAATGGCCCGCCTGTTGGTGCAGCACCTCCTGGCCAAAGGGGCGGTGGATATTACGGTGGTCAACCGCTCCTTGGAGCGGGCGGAAGCTCTGGCCAAACAGTTTGAGCAGCCGATCCAGGTGTTGCCCTGGGAGGCGCTGTTGAGCAGTGTGGCCGAGTCCAACCTGGTCTTCACCAGCACCGGCGCCACCCAGCCGATCCTCACCTACGAGCAACTGGCGAGGGTGCTGCAGCCGAATCAGCCGCTGCTGTTGGTGGATATCTCGGTGCCCCGCAACATTGATCCCGAGGTGGAAAAGCTAAGAGGGGTACAGGTGTTCAACGTGGATCACCTCTCCCGCATCGTGGAAGAAAACCGCGCCCAGCGGCAAAAGCTGGCCCTGGATGCCGAAGCGTTGATAGAAGAAGAGGTAGAGCAGTTTATGGAGTGGTGGCGTTCCCTAGAGACGGTGCCCACCATTTCCAGCCTGCGCCACAAGGTGGAGTCTATCCGGGAGCAGGAAATGGAGAAAGCCCTCTCCCGCCTAGGCAAAGACTTTGCCGAAAAGCACCTGGAGGTAATCGACGCCCTCACCCGCGGCATCGTCAACAAGATCCTGCACGACCCCATGGTGCAACTGCGGGCCAAACGGGACATCGAGGCGCGGCGCAGGGCTATGCAAATCCTGCAGGAGCTGTTTAACCTCGATCCCCTGCCGTTTCAGGCGCAGCAGGAACGCTAGGGATCCCTGGGCAGTGTCAGGTATTAAAGAATTGTAACAGCTCTCTCATCTCAGGGGAAGGGCTGCCCTTAGGATCCAAAACGTAAGCTCTCGGAGTTGGGGGTATGTTTGGAGAGTACGAAGTGTTCGTGCAGTTGGCGCTGTTGGCCTTGATCGTCCTGGCAGGGCCGGCGGTTATCCTGCTGCTCTACCTGCGCGGCGCGGATATGTAGGTGACCTAGACCGGTTGCCGGCGCAGTTGACAGGATCCCCTGAGGAGGATCGGTCGGCGTTGGTGGGGGAGTTCGCTCTGTTGCTTCCCTATCTCTTAATGTAACGCTTCTTTGCGCTACAGTTATAGAAGCAGCCCTAGGGCAAGCTCGCCTGTAGGGCGCTACTTTATGAGTTGATGATTTTTTATGTCACTCCCCATCCGCAACGTCGCCATCATCGCCCACGTTGACCACGGCAAAACCACCCTTGTGGACGCCCTGTTGCGCCAGGCGGGCACCTTTCGGGAGGGAGAGGACATTCCCGCCTGCGTGCTGGACTGCAACACGCTGGAGCGGGAGCGGGGCATCACCATCCTGGCCAAAAACACAGCCGTCCGCTACGGCGAAACCCTGATTAACATCGTCGATACCCCCGGCCACGCCGACTTTGGCGGGGAGGTAGAGCGGGTGCTGGGCATGGTGGAGGGCTGTCTGTTGGTTGTGGACGCCAACGAAGGCCCGATGCCGCAAACCCGCTTTGTGCTGCGCAAGGCGCTGGAAAAGGGCCTGCGTCCGCTCGTGGTGGTCAACAAAATCGACCGTCCCCGCGCCGAGCCCTACAAAGTTGTCGACAAGGTTCTGGATCTCTTTCTGGAGCTGGGAGCCGACGAAGACCAGTGTGATTTCCCTTACCTATTTGCCTCGGGTCTGCAGGGCTTTGCCCTGGAAGAAGCTGACCTAAAAGCCTTTTTGGAAGGGAGGTACAGCGGCCCGCTGGACATGAAGCCCCTCTTTGAAGCCATCCTCAAGTATGTCCCGCCGCCGATTGGGGATCCGGCCAAGCCGCTGCAACTGCAGGTCACCACGCTGGAGTACTCGGAATACCTGGGCCGGATCGTGATCGGCAAGATCCACAACGGCACCATTCGCCTTGGGGATCAGTTGGCGGTGGTCAAAGAAGATGGGTCGATTGCCAAGGGCAAGGTAACCAAGCTCTTTGGCTTCCAGGGCCTGCAGCGCATCGAGCTCACCGAGGCTACTGCCGGCCACATCGTCGCCGTGGCGGGGTTTGCCGAGGCCAACATCGGCCACACCCTCACTTCTCCCGAAAACCCGCAGGCCCTGCCGCTCATTAAGGTGGACGAGCCAACGCTGCAGGTGATGATCTGCGTCAACGACTCTCCCTTTGCCGGCCAAGAGGGCACCTTTGTTACTTCGCGGCAATTGCGGGAGCGCCTGCTGCGAGAGCTAGAAACCAACGTAGCGCTGCGGGTAGAAGAGACAGATTCCCCCGATCGCTTTTTGGTGTCGGGGCGGGGCGAGCTGCACCTGGGCATTTTGCTGGAGACCATGCGGCGGGAGGGCTACGAGTTTCAGGTGGGGCAGCCGAAGGTGATCTTCCGCGAGGTTAACGGCCAGCCCTACGAGCCCTATGAGTGTTTGGTGCTGGATGTGCCGGAATCGACGGTGGGCGCCTGCATTGAACGGCTGGGGCAGCGGCGGGGGGAGATGCAGAACATGATAGTAGGCGCGGACGGACGGGCTCAGTTGGAATTCGTCATCCCGGCCCGAGGGCTGATTGGCTTCCGCAGCGAGTTCGTCCGCATCACCCGCGGCGAGGGGATCATGAGCCACAGCTTTTTGGAGTACCGTCCCCTGACGCCGGGGATTGAGACCCGCCGCAACGGCGTGCTGATTGCCTTTGAAGAGGGGGTAGCCACCACCTATGCCCTGAAAAATGCAGAAGATCGGGGGGTGTTCTTCATTACGCCAGGTACCCGCGTCTACAAGGGCATGATCGTGGGCGAGCACAACCGTCCACAGGACTTGGAGTTGAACGTCTGCAAAACCAAGCAACTGACCAACCACCGGGCTGCCAGCGGGGAAGAGCTGGTGCATTTGCAGGCGCCGGTGGAGATGAACCTGGAGCGAGCGTTGGAATACATTGGTGAGGACGAGCTGGTGGAGATCACGCCGAAGTCGGTGCGCTTGCGCAAGGCACAGTTGACGGCTTCTCGTCGCTAGCGGTCGGCCCTACCACCGTCGCAGGTAGAAGCGCAGGTTGGGAAAGTAAAAGACCCCCCAAATCCCCAGCAGGACAACTCCCAAGCCCAACAAAGCCAGCCACAGGCGGGGGCGGCTGTGGAGCTGCTTGGATCCCGCCTGGACATAGGCCAGATCCACCCAGGCGGTGTTGCCGCGGCGGAACCAGCCCACCACCTTGACCCGCCGGCCCATGAGGGCACGGAGCTGCTTTAGGCCGGAAAAGACATTGCCCACCGGCCCCAGGGGAGAGGTAAAGCGCAGCGGGATCAGCCCGGTGGCATCCTGTAGCTTTAGCTCTGCCCCCAGTTGATAGCCGGCTTGTCCCAAGCCCAGTAGCTCCCCTTCCAGCTCCACTGGCTGACTGCGGCAGGGATCCGCCTCGGGGTCAGCCAGCAAGTGGAGTACATCAGTTGTCTGGGGCGACAGGGATCCGCGGTACATCAACACCGCCTTGGATCCCAGGCCTAGGCCACAGCCCACCACCGCTACCGCAGCAATGACTTTGGGATCGAGGCGATCTTGCAGCAGCAGGTAGAGGATCAGCCCCACCAGCCAACCGACGAGGATCCCGACCACTTCGGCAGCGTAGATGGCCAGATCCAGCCAGAAGCGGCTTTGCAGACGGACCCCATCCAACTTGGATCCAGATCCCAGGCGCAACTCCGGCAGCAGGCGCAGCCGTTGCGCATACTCCGCCAAAACCTGGAAGCGGTGCCCCGGCAACGGATGGCTGGAGTTGACCTGCATCCAGCGGGCCCAGGGGTTGAGCTGATCCCAGAGAAAGACTTGGCCAGCTTGGGCGGGATCCCGCAGGCGGACGGCGGCACTGGCAGCGGCGGTGGTTTTGAAGTCCAAGAAGCTGAACAGTCGGGTGCAGTGCAGCAGCGAAGATGGGCGGCGGTCGTTTTTGTGGGCCTCCTGCAGGCCGGCAGCCGACTTGAGCAGAGCGGCCACCAGCCCGTTGGGGTTGCCCGTGGCCTCCACCGCGAAGTGATCGGCGTGGGAGGTGCCCAGGCGAGAGAGGAAAAACAGCGGGTAGGAAAGCACTGTGTAGATTAGGTAGAGCAGGGGGGCCACATGGCCGATGAGATCCCGCCGTTTGTTCCCCAGTTGGCTCACCTGCTCCAGAGCCAAGTAAACCAGTTGAAGGGGGGATCCCAGCAGAGTCAGGATCAGGATATCGCCGTTGACGATCCGCCCCAGAGCCTGGGCATAGACAGCGGCAATCTCGTCCGGGGCAAGCTGCTGCAACAGGGCCTGGGTGACCACGATGCGGCCGCCATCAGGAAAAGTGCCGTAAACAAAAGCCAGCGGCCCCCCTTCCGGGATCACCCCCAGGCGGGGTTGTTTCAGTTGTTTTTGGGTGCAGAGGCGCTGCAGCAGGCGGGCCGCCTCGGGACTGTGGCGCTCAATTTCCCCCAAGGTGGCCCAGCGCAGCTTGTGCAGCCGCCGGTGTAGGTGATCCATCAGCCAGGGGGCAAAAAAGAGAAGGCCGACGCCAAAGTTGACCGCCAGGCTTCCGGCTACCAACCAGCGCAGGCCATTGCGCAGCCAGGGCAGCAACCCTTGCAAAAACCAAAGCTGCCGCGGAAAACTCAGCCGCCCAAAATCCAGGTGGCTGCCCACCAGCACAAAACTCAACCCCCAGAGGAAGAGGATGCCCACCCCCAGGGATCCCCACTTGGCCCAGCGTAGAGAACCGGCCCGCTCCGGCAGGGGGATCCTCAGGCCCAGTTGAGCGGCCCGTTGGCGGCTGGAGAGCGGCTGAGCCTCAGAAGCCGGTTCTGGGGAGGGCGGGGAAGCAGCGGGTTTTTCCACCGTTTGGGGCAGGCGGGGCAGGATTTTTTGGGCCCAGCCCCGCGCCTGGGGATCCGGATGCTGCAGCAGTTCTAGACAAAGCGCCCGCGCCTTCTCCGCCTCGCCCGCCAGATGGTAGGCCCGCACCAGGTTCATCTGGGCCTCCAGGGTCTGGCTGTCGGAGGAGCCTGTCGGGATCGCTGCTGCTCCGCCCTGCTGGCGAGATTGAGCCAAGTAGGCCTCCAGCAGTTGGATGGCCTCTTGAAAGCGGCCCTGCCGCAGCGCCTCTTTGCCCGCCTCCGCGGGGGTCATCAGCCCGCTCCGAGATCTCTCTGCTCCCCCAGCTTACTCAAGGATCTGGCCTTGCTGAGGTGGATCCCCCGAAAGGGGGTAGCGGAGCAAGCGCCGCCGCAGGCAATCCAGCGCCGTCTGGGCGCTCCACCAGCGCACCCCCTCGCGGCCCCGCAAGCTGCCGAAGCGGTACTCGTGGACTTCCACGTTCCCCTCCGGGTCGGCCAAGCCCAGATACACAAGGCCAACCGGCTTGGTGGGGGTACCCCCGTCTGGCCCGGCAATGCCGGTGATGCTCAAGGCCCAGTCGGAGCCGAGGACTTGCTTGGCCCCCAGCGCCATCTGGGCCGCCACCGGCTCGCTCACGGCCCCCTGCTGCTGCAGCGCCGCGGGATCCACCCGCAAGAGCTGCTCCTTGATGCGGTTGTCGTAGGCAACGATCCCCCCAACAAAATAGCGGGAGCTGCCCGGGATCCCGGTTACCAACTGCCCCAGCAGGCCACCGGTGCAGGATTCCGCCACCGCCAGGGTTTGCCGCCGCTGCAGCAGCAACTCCCCCACCACGCTGGCCAAGGTGGCCTCGTCGCTGCCGAAGTAGTCTTCCCCGGAAATCTGTAAAATCTGCTCCACCACCGGGGCAATCAATGCTTCCGCCGCCTCACGCGTGGGGGCACGTCCGGTAACCCGCAGGCGCACCTCCCCCTGGCTGGCGTAGGGAGCCACGGTGGGATTTTCCCCCGCCAGCAGGGATCCCACCCGTTCGGCCAAGGTCGATTCAGGAATGCCCCAGTAGCGCAACACGCGGCTGTAAAACACTTCCTTGCCCCAGCCCAGGGAGCGCAAATAGGGCACAGCCGTCTCCTGCCACATGCGCTGCATCTCCTGCGGCACGCCGGGAAAAGTAAGGATGTGCAGGTTGGGGCGGGGCTGCCAAATGAGGCCGCAGGCGCTACCCAGGGGGTTGGGCAGGATGGTTGCCCCCTGAGGCAAAAAGGCCTGCTTGCGGTTACTGGGCGAGGGCACAAGGCCCCGCTGCCCGTACTTTCGCAAAATCTCCTCCCAGAGCTGGGGGTGCTCCACCATCTCCACTCCAAAAAAGGAGGCTAGCGCCGCGTGGGTCAGATCATCCGGGGTTGGCCCCAGCCCTCCTGTAATTAAAAGCAGGCTGGAGCGGTTGCAGGCCACCTCCAAAGCATGGTGGATGCGGGCTTCGTTGTCCCCCACCACCGTTTGGTAGTAGTGCGGGATCCCCAGCTTGGCCA
>NZ_JANSJN010000004.1:40189-45947 GCF_047462555.1 Synechococcus sp. B60.1 | reverse complement strand
CCCCCCCCCCCCCCCCAATCTTTTTTTTTAAAGCCCTATCCCGGGCTAGCCATTTAGTCCGTGTTGGGGGGGGCGGGTTTTTTTTTAACACCTCGGGTTGGTGGGGGGGGGGGGGTGGGGGGGGGGGGGCCCATCGGCGTGGGTGTAGGGGTCGGCCCCAGCTTCGCCGTGGGAACAGGCGTGGGGGGCGGCGTTGGCAAGGTTGTCAGTGAAGAAGCTTGAATCTGCTGGGGTGCAGGATCGGGCGGGAGTGGGGCAGCCGCAGGGGGGGATTCCGAGGCCGGCTGGGTCGGCTCCTCCGCTGGGTCAGGCAGAGCTGATTCTGCAGCCGCCTCAAGCGGGGCCGGCGGGGGATCCTCCAGCCACAGCGTGACCGGGATCCGCACTTCGGGTTCTCTCAGAGGTCGGGATCCCCACCCCAGCAGCCCCAACAGATGCAAAAGCAGCGAGAGCAAAGTCTCCCAGCGCAGCGGGCGGAGCTCCCGACTTTGCCCAGGCAATTCAGGGAGATCCTCCAGCGAGGTGCAGGCAACCGAGAGAGCAAGGGAGCAATAGCCCGCCAGCAGGGCCGCCCTGAGCAGCTTCTCGCCCCAGCCAATCCAGCGCAGCCCCTCAGAGCTCTGGCCCCGCGCCACCCCCCACAGGCCCAGCTCCAGCCAGGCCAGACCCACCCCGTAGGCCATGCCTGCCTGCTGCCAATACCCCATCTGCAGGCGCCACAAAAGCCAAGGGTGGGATCCCCTCTGCAAAGAAGCGGATCCCCGGTCGGTGCGAGTGGGGGGTTTGGCGAGCATGGCTCGGGGCTATCTCGATGGGCACGTCTGGCGGGGAGTCCTAGAAGCGGCTGGAGAAGCTGAGGGCCACATGGCGCCCCGGCTGGGCCCGCCGCTCCACTTCAGGGCCAACAAAGAGGGTGCGGGTTTCGGAGTAGAGAAAATACCGCTCGTCGAAGAGGTTGAACACCCCGAAATTGAGCTGCCAGTTGTCGTCTAGGTTGTAGTAGCCCAGCAGATCCACCACCGTATAGCCACTGGGCACAAAGGGAATCTGCGGGGGAGCGTTGGGGTTGGGTCGCACCACCTCCCGCTGCGGATCCCGCGGATCCGCCACCAGCGTGGCCACCAACCTCGCCCCCCATACCTGGCTGGGATCGTCGTAGTGCAGCCCCAGCACCGCTGTCAGCGGCTCGATTGAAAGCAGGGGCTTGTTTTCTGTAAGATTGTCCCCCACCGCCCAGGCAAAGCTGCCGTTTAGGCTCCAACCGGTTAGGTCGGGGCTAAAGAAATATTGTCCCGTCGCCTCTACGCCGTAGATACGGGCGCGGCTGACGTTTTGGCTCTGGAACAGGATGACCGGCGGGGGCGGCGGGCTACCGGGGGGGCCGGGGGGTGAGGGCTCGGATCCCACCTCCCGGAATGCCTCGATAAAGTCGTTGTAGGTGTTGTAGTAGGCCGCCAAGCTGAAGCTGGCCTGCGGGTAGATCCCTCGCAAACCCACTTCAAAGCCCTGGCTGGTTTCCGGGCGCAAGTCGGGGTTGGAGAGGGTGCGATAGCGGAAAACCGGGCTGACCAGGTTGGTGAAGCCGCTGTTGATCTCGTTGTATTGGGGAGCGCGAAAGCCGGTGTTGTACTGGGCCGTGAAGGTGAGGTTGGGGTTAATCCTCCACACTAGGCCCAGCTTGGGGGAAACGGCATCGGCAAAGAGGCTGGCCGCTTCTGCCCCGCTTTTGAGGAAGGCTTCATCGGGGCTAGGGGTGAGGTTGTAGGTGTCGTAGCGGATGCCGGGGATCAGAGTCAAGTTGCCGCCGCCAAAGTCGATCTCATCCTGCACATACAGCCCAAAGCGCACGGTGTCCGAGTCGGGAAAATCTTTGGTGGGAAAGGTATCTGGGGGAATGTTTTGGGTTACTGCTCCAGTTTGCAGATTGGTCTGAAAACGGTTGCGAGGTCGCTCGTTGCGGGTGGTGGAGATCTCCATCCCATACACCAGGCGGTGGGAGAGATCCCCGGTTTGGAAGCGGCTTTGGGCCTGCAGGCTGGCTCCCAAAATGTTGCTGACCAGCTCGTTGAAGGTATCCCGCCGCACCGGTACGGGTCGGCCTTGCACCGTGAGGGTGCGCTCCTCTACACTGGGCTCGCGGGTGCGGGCGGGCTGGTAGTAGATCTGGACAGTGGCCAGCTCAAAAGCGGGATTCTCTGGGTTGGCGTAGCGATACTCCAAACTGAGGCGGCTGCGCTCGGTGTCGATGGTTTCCCTAAATAAGCTGACGGCGGGATCCAGGTTGCGCCGCGAGAACGTGGTGGTGGTGCGGCTGTTGAAGTACTCGCCGGTCAAGGTGAGGCTTTCCAAGGGGCTGAAGCGGTAAACCAGCTTGGCCAAAACGTTGTCCCCCTCCACCGTTTGCCGATCTTTGAAACTGGGATCCGCCTTGATATCCGGCTCCCTGGCGTCGCGGCGGGTGTAGATGAGCAGGGCTTCCAGGTTCCCCTGGCGGCCCGCCAAGCTGAGGGTGTTGACAAAGCCTTGGTTTTTGCTGTCGTACTGGCTGGAGAGGCCCACATGGCTGTCCCGTTCCCCCAGCAGATCCACTGGATCTAGAGTAGTGTAGGTTACCACGCCCCCCAGGGCATCGCTGCCGTAGAGGGTGGAAGCAGGGCCGCGGATGATCTCCACCGTCTTCAGGGTCTCCAGCTCAAAGGTGTCCCGCCCGATGTTGAAGGGGCCAAAAGAAAACCGCTCCGGCTGCCGGATCCCGTCCACTTGGATCAGCACCCGGTTGCGTCAAGGCCGCGGATGTTGAAGTCTTGCAGTCCATAGCGGACATTTCGCCGCACGCTCACCCCCGGCTCGTAGCGCACCAGATCCTGAATGTTCTGGATGAGCTCCCGCCGCAGGCGCTCCCGGTCGATGACGGTGATGCTGGCCGGCGAGTCGGCCAGGGTGCGCTCGGTGCGGGTGCCGGTGACTGTAACCTGCTGCAGGTTGAAGACAGGGGTGCCCTGCTGCAACACCTGCAGATCCGCTTGCAGCCGCTCCACTTCCGCCTGATCCCCCCGCCGACGGGCAGCTTCGATCTGGGCTTCTAGCTCGCGAATCTGCTCTTGGATGGTGGTGGCCCCCCGAGGGGTGGCCTGGGCCAGCAAAGGAGTCTCAGGAATCCGAGCCGCGGGTTGCGCCTGGGCCAGGGATCCCCAACTCAGCCCCAGACACAGCCCCAAACTCACTGCCTTCCAGCCCCAGCCGGTTACTCGCATAACTTCTCACTCTCCCAAAAACCACCAGAAACAAGTCAAACCTTCGCCTCAACACCCTTTCCTCCCAGCCAGAGGGGCCTTGCCGGGTCTGCGCTGCGCAAGGGGCAAAGCTGGAGCCCCACCGGCGTTGGGATCCACTCCACCTCTAGGCCAAACACCTGCCGCACCCTCTCAGCAGTCAAGGCCGCCTGCGGGGATCCCAGGGCCTGCAACTGTCCGGATCCCAGCAGAGCCACCCGCCGGCTGTAGCGAATGGCCAGGTTTAGATCGTGCAGCACGCTAACCACCGTCAGCCCCTGCTCCTGCTGCAGCCGTCGCAACAGCTCCAGCAGCTCCAGTTGGTGGCGCAGATCCAAAAACGTGGTGGGCTCGTCCAACAGCAGCACCTGCGGCTCCTGCACCAGGGCTAGCGCCAGAAAGGCCCGTTGCCGCTCGCCGCCGGAGAGCGTTTCCACCCGCCGCAGGGCCAGGGATCCCAGTCCCGTCTGCTCCAGCGCCCATTCCACCCGCTGCTGATCTGCCCGCGGCAACTGCCACGCCCACCAGGGCTGGTGAGGAGAACGCCCCAAGCTCACCAGTTGCCGCACTGTCAGCCCTGTCGGGATCCGCGGCTGCTGGGGCAAAAGGGCCAACTGCCGCGCCACCTGTTGCGGGCTGAGCTGGGTGTGCAGATCCCGACCGTCCAAAAGTACGCGCCCCGCCTGCGGAACCAACACTCGGCTGAGTAGCCGCAGCAGGGTCGATTTGCCTGAGCCATTGGGGCCGACAATGCTCAGCCAGTCCCCCGCCTGCAGGCTGAAGCTCACCTGCCGGATCACCTGATGCGAGCCATAGCCCCCGCTCAGCGCCTCGGCCTGCAAAATCGGCCGGCCCGCCCTCATTGCCCCGCCTCCCGCTGCCGCAGCAGCCAGCCGAAAAACGGCGCCCCCATCAACGCCGTGACGATCCCCACCGGCAGCTCTACAGCCCCCAGCCGGGCGAGGAGATCGGCGCCGCTTAACAGAGCCGCTCCCGCCAAGGCAGAAAGGGGCAACAGCCAGCGGTGATCCGATCCCACCCCCTGGCGCACCATGTGGGGCACCACCAACCCCACAAAGCCGATCAACCCCCCCATGCTGACGACTGCCGCCGCCAACAAAGCCGCCACCAAGCCGATGGTCACCCGCGTCCGCACCAACGGGATCCCCAAGCTCACCGCCATCTCTTCTCCTAGGCCCAGCAGGTTCAAAGCCCGTGCCTGCGCCCAGCCCAGCCCCAGCCCGACCAGGATATACACCCCGGCCACCCGCACCTCCGGCCAACCCCGCCCGCTCAGGCTGCCGATCAACCACGTCAGGGCCACCTGGACCCGCTCATCGGCCAGGAGCAACAAAGCAGAGCTGATCGCCCCAAAGAGGGCGCTGACAGCCACTCCCGCCAGGATCAGCCGTTCCACCGCCAGCCCGGAGCGGGTGCGCGCCAGCCCATACACCAACACCGTAGTCAGCACGCCGCCCACCCAAGCTGCCAAGGGCACCCAAGCCGTCCACTCCCCCCAGGTGAGCAGCGCTACGGCCGCCAGGCCCGCCCCCGCTGAGATGCCCAGCAGGTAGGGATCCGCCAGCCCATTGCCCAACATCCCCTGCAACAGGGCCCCCGCCATCCCCAAGGCTGCCCCTAGCAACTGGGCCAAAAGCGCCCGCGGCAGCCGCAACTGCCAGACAATGGTCTGCCGGATCGGATCCCCTTGCCCCCACAGGGCCTGCCACAGCTCCGAAAAAGTTATGGGAATGGATCCCAAGGCAATTGAGATCCAAAGCAGCAAGAGGATGACACCCAGTAGCAAAACCATCAAGCCGACCGGCGAGCGGATCCGCCTGGTCTGCCCCCAGCGGGTCTCCGGGTCAACTCCTGATGACAGACGCTCTTGCTTGGCCAACATCGCAAACCTCTGGACTTTTAAGAGGGGGAGATCCCCAAGACAAGACAGCCCCAGCCGGCTCGCCAGCGCACCCAGACCCACCCCGGCGCAGCCCTAACCTGCCGAGCTTCTTAGCTTGTTGAGACTTAGATTCAATAAAAACGTAGCTGTTAGAATAACAGGCTTTCTTGGCTATTGCAAGTTAGTTTTAATAAGTCTTCGACCCCCTTTGAGCCAAGGGGAGATGGATCGGCACTCCCAGCCGCCTAGGCCGGCTTGTTCCCCGAAACCAAAGTCTGCCTTCACTGAGCTGCCCAAGGAGAGGGGGAAGATCCCCAATAAAATGGCCGAAGCCGGCTAGCTTGGGTTGGACAGAGCCGTCTTGAAGTATTGGCGCTATGACTTCTTCCGCTGCCCCTGAGCCCAGCTGGGATGCCCTGCAGGTGGATCCCGCCCTGCTCACCCCCATGATGCAGCACTACGTAGAGCTAAAGCGGCAATACCCCCACGCCATCCTGCTCTACCGCCTGGGGGATTTCTACGAGATGTTTTTCCAGGACGCGCAACTGGTGTCGCGGGAGCTGGAGCTGGTGCTCACCGGGCG
>NZ_JANSJN010000004.1:38154-40089 GCF_047462555.1 Synechococcus sp. B60.1 | reverse complement strand
CTGGGGGATTTCTACGAGATGTTTTTCCAGGACGCGCAACTGGTGTCGCGGGAGCTGGAGCTGGTGCTCACCGGGCGAGAGGCAGGGGCCATCGGGCGGGTGCCCATGTGCGGGATCCCTTACCACGCCTTTGACCGCTATGCCGCCCAGTTGGTGGCCAAAGGCTATGCCCTAGCCGTCTGCGACCAGATGGAGCCGGCGGATCAAGCCAAAGGCTTGGTGCGGCGGGAAGTGACGCGGGTCATCACTCCCGGCACGGTCATCGAAGAGGAGCTGCTGCAGGCGCGGCAAAATAACTATCTGGCGGCCATTGTCCGCCTGCGAGGCTCCAAGCAAACCGCCTGGGGCCTGGCCTATGCCGACATTTCCACCGGTGAGTTCTGGGTCTGCCAGAGTGAGGGGCAAGAGCAGCTAGAACAGGAGCTGGCCCGGCTGCAGCCGGCGGAGATCCTGCTGCCCACCGAGGAAGGGCTGGGCCTGGGCTTAATGCGGCCTGGAGATTCCCACGCTCCCCTGGGCCTACCCGGCCAGTACACCTATACCCTGCGCCCGGCGGAGCCCTTTGAGCTGGCGGTGGCGCGGGACAATCTGCTGCAGACCTATGGCCTGCGCTCCCTGGAGGGCTTGGGCTGCGAGGGGCTGCCCCTGGCCATTCGGGCGGCAGGGGGATTGCTCCACTATCTGGAAGAGACGCAAAAGAATCTGGTGCAGCCCTCTCCCCAAGGGTGCCATCCGCTCCTGCGCCCGCCCCGCACCTACCAGCTCACCGACTACCTAATATTGGATGCCCAAACCCGCCGCAACCTGGAGCTGACCCAGACCATCCGCGAGGGGGCCTTTGTCGGATCCCTGCTCTGGGTCTTGGATCACAGCCGCACCGCCATGGGCGGGCGCACCCTGCGCCGCTGGCTGCTGCAGCCTTTGCGGGATCGAGAGCAAATCCGCCTTCGCCAGGACACCATCCAGGAGCTGTTGGAAAACCCCTCCCTGCGCACCCGCCTGGGATCCCTTCTAGACTCTCTGTACGACCTGGAGCGCTTGGCCAACCGCGTCGCCTCCGGCACTGCCAACCCGCGCGAGCTGGTGGCCCTGGGCTCCTCCCTGAGCAAACTGCCCCAACTGGCCGAGCTGGTGGCCGAAGCCCAAACTCCCCTCCTGCAGAGCCTACAGCAGGTGGATCCCGCTCTGGTTGACCTGGGCCGGCGCATCGAGCACACCCTCTTGCCCTCCCCGCCCCCTGTGCTCACCGAAGGGGGGCTGATCCGGCCTGGCGTAGATCCGGAGCTGGACAGGCTGCGGCAGCAGGTGGAGCAAGACCGCCAGTGGATTGCCCAGTTGGAGAAAACCGAGCGCGAGCGCACCGGCATCCCCACCCTCAAAGTCGGCTTCAACAAGGCCTTTGGCTACTACCTCAGCATCAGCCGCGCCAAGGCGCAGCAGGTGCCCAAGGAGTACATCCGCAAGCAGACGCTAACCAACGAAGAGCGCTTCATCACCCCTGAGCTTAAAGAAAAAGAGGCTCGCATCCTCACTGCCCAAACCGACATCAACCAGCGGGAGTACGAGCTGTTTGTGCAGTTGCGCCAAGAGGCGGGATCCCAAGCTGCCGCCATCCGCCAGGTGGCCCAGACCCTGGCCGCCGTCGATGCTCTGTTTGGCCTAGCCGAGGTGGCCGTGCAGCAGGGCTACACCCGCCCGGTGATCACTGCAGATCGCCGTTTAATCATCGAAGAGGGTCGCCACCCGGTGGTGGAGAAATCTTTGCCCCAGGGCCTGTTTGTCCCCAACTCGGTGCGGCTGGGATCCCCCCACGGCCCGGATCTCATCGTCCTCACTGGCCCCAACATGTCCGGCAAGTCCACCTACTTGCGCCAGATTGGGCTAATCCAGATCCTGGCCCAGATGGGCAGCTTTGTCCCGGCGCGGCGGGCGGAG
>NZ_JANSJN010000004.1:17578-38054 GCF_047462555.1 Synechococcus sp. B60.1 | reverse complement strand
GCCTGGGCCGTGGCCGAATACCTGGCCACCCAAGTGCGCGCCCGCACCATCTTTGCCACCCACTACCACGAGCTCAACCAACTGGAGACGCTGCTGCCCAACGTGGCCAACTTCCAGGTGGTGGTTAAGGAGCTGCCGGATCGCATCATCTTTTTGCACCAGGTGCAGCCGGGGGGAGCCGACCGCTCCTATGGCATCGAGGTGGGGCGCATGGCCGGCCTGCCCCAGCCGGTCATCGAGCGGGCCAAACAGGTGCTGGCTCTGGTGGAACAACACAGCCGCATCGGCCTGGGCCTGCGCAACCAAGGGAAAAGCCGCCCTTCTTCAAACAACCCCAAAAAACAGTCCAAGCAAGAACCCCATTCCAGCGGGATCCCTGACTGCGATGCCACAGCTGGGGATCAACTGTCCTTTTTCCCCAAAGAGCTCTAGGGCTACTCTCAACCTGGATCCCGTTCTTGCAGCCCCAAGGTAGTGGCCAGCACCTCCAGCTCCTCCCGCTGCCCCTCTACCCACAGCAGGGATCCGGGGGGCGGATCGGCCTCTTGCAACCTTAGGCGGAGCTGCTGCGGGCGGTGATTGCGCCGCCAGTAGTACCAGCCTGCCCAAGGAGAGACCAACAGCAGTGTCCAGGGCCAAACTCCCCAACCCGGCTCCAGCACCTGCAGCACCAAAGCCAGACAGGCCAGCCCCGCTCCCGCCAGCCCCGTCAAAAAAACGGCCAGTCCCACGCTAGGCCGCGCCTGACCCACAAAGGTGGCGATCCCCTCTGCATCGGCAGATTGCAAGCGATAGGCGCGCCCCTCCAGGTGCTCGCGAAGGAGGGATCCCATTTCCTCCAGGTTGCGGCTGCTAGAATAGAGACGGGCTTCGAGGCGGTCTTTGCCAGAGGCTCGCAGGAAAAAGAAGAGGCCAATGGCCAGCAAGACCGTCAGCAGCAGCGTCGAAATTGTCTCTCCCTGCAGGGAAAAAGAGGTTGCTACTGCCGCGCGTGCCTGGGCGAGAGAGCCAAAGTTAACGAGCGGCGCAACTGCGATCGAGGCTCTCTCTCCTGACCAGAAAGAAGGGGAGTTGGCAAGAAAGTAGCTCATGAAATGCTAGTTTGCACGCCTGCTGGCCAGTTTAGACTACCGAGAGGGGTTGGGTGCCCCCCTCCAAAGAAAAACCAAGTTGCCACCTCTATCGCCTTGTAGCCCACCTGGGCAAGAATCCAAGGACAGTGCGCTTTTCAGCAAGGTCGGTGGCAGTTTAAGAGAAGGGGACTCTACGTCGGATCTAGTGACTCTCGCCTGGGAAGGGCAACTATAATTAAGTTATGATAAGACGATTGTGCTTTGCTGACTATTGTAACTTCCCCTCCCTAGGGTAGCTTCTTTATAGAAGGGCAGAGCTCTACAACGAGGCGTGAGGAGGGCAGTGCTTGTCTCACTTGAGCGATGATAGCGCAAAGCAACGCCTCAGGGAGACACTGAACCCAGAGATTTCCTCATGGTCCTGCCCTTTTGGTTGACCTGTTTGCCTGCTTCTGTCGCTATCCAACAACACCTTACATGTCTAACTACGAACCTGAGCTCAACGATATTTTGTTCGATGGCGATCTCCTCGATCCTGCTGAGGAAGCAGAGGTAGATCTGGCCGAGAGCGAGTTTGCAGAAGAGGAGCCAGCTCGCCGCTCCACCGATCTGGTGCGCCTTTATTTGCAGGAGATCGGTCGTGTTCCCCTTCTGGGTCGCGATGAGGAGGTGGCTCTGGCCCAAAGAGTCCAAGACTACATGAAGCTCTTGGATGTGCGCCTGCGCCTGCAGAAGGAGTTGGGACGGGATCCGACCCTCGCTGAATGGGCGGCCAGAGCCAACCAGTACCCTGAGTGGGCCAACCTCACTCCCGAAAAGCTGCAGCAGATCCAGCGAATTGGCAAGCGGGCCAAGGAGCACATGATCAAAGCCAACCTGCGCCTGGTGGTGTCGGTGGCGAAAAAATACCAAAATCGCGGCCTGGAGCTGCTGGATTTGATCCAGGAGGGCACGCTGGGCCTGGAGCGAGCGGTGGAGAAGTTTGACCCCAAGAAGGGCTATCGCTTCAGCACCTATGCCTACTGGTGGATCCGGCAGGGCATCACCCGGGCTATCGCCACCCAAAGCCGTACCATCCGCCTGCCCGTTCACATCACTGAGAAACTGAACAAGATCAAGAAAGCGCAGCGCAAGCTCTCCCAAGAAAAAGGCCGCACTCCCACCATCGAAGACATTGCCTCCGAGTTGGAGATGACTCCGCCCCAAGTACGAGAGCTGTTGGTACGGGTGCCGCGCTCGGTCTCTCTGGAAACTAAGGTGGGCAAAGACAAAGACACCGAACTGGGGGATCTGCTGGAAACCGACGACATCTCCCCCGAGGAGACGATGATGCGGGAGGCCCTGCATCGCGATCTGCAGCAGTTGCTGGCGGATCTCACCAGCCGCGAGCGGGATGTGATCCGCATGCGCTTTGGCTTGGGGGACGGGCGCACCTACTCGCTGGCGGAGATTGGCCGCGCCTTGGATCTGTCGCGGGAGCGGGTACGGCAAATCGAGGCCAAAGCCCTGCAAAAGCTGCGCCAGCCGAAGCGGCGCAACCGAGTTCGGGACTACCTCGAAGCCATCAGCTAGCCGGGCCTGCCTAGGATCTGGGTAGGGATCGCCGGCTGGCAATCTTGGGCAGGCGGGCCTGGAGCTGGACTGCCAGCCACTCCACTTCCGGGATCCGCAGATACAGGGCCCCTGCTGCAAACAAGCTGAGGCCTAGGCCAGCGGCTAGACTAGCCCCCAGGACGGCAGTAAGCAGCGGGGATCCCAGGATCTCCTGGGAGCGCAGTTGTGTCCACAGCCAGGAACTGAGGCCCCCGGCCAAGGTGGTGATCCCCAGCAACGGCAGCAGGGCCTGTCCCATCTCCCGCCAAGGGATCCCCGGCAGGCGCTGGTGGAGGCGGATCCCTAGCCCAATCAGAGCCATCAGGTTAACGCCTGCCGTAGCTAGGGCAATGCCCGGTGCTCCAAAGGTGGGCAAAAACAGGAAGTCCAGCAGGGCGTTGAGGCCAATGGACAAGCCACTAATACGCAGCGGCGTAGCCCCATCCTCCAGGGCGTAAAAGATGCGCACCAGCACATCCCGCAGCAAGTAAAAACTTATCCCCAGACCATAGGCCCTCAGCAGGGCCGCCACCTCCTGGGTCACCTCCGGCGTAAAGCGCCCCCGCTGGTAGGCTATCTGGACGATGGGTTCAGCCAGGGCCACCAACAGCATCGCAAGGGGCAGGGTGAGGATGGCCGTAACCATCAGCCCTTGGCGGATGCGTTGGCGCAACTCCGACCAGCGGGATCCATCCCCTGCCAACTGGGCGTAGAGGGGCATCAGGGGCACCAGCACCATGTTGGAGAGGATCCCCAGGGGAGTTTGCACCAAAAGCTGAGCGTAGCCCAAGTTGCCAATGGTGCGATCCCCAGGCACGAAGGAGGCAAAAAAGAGATCCACGTAGACATTGATGTGGATCATGCCGGAGGAGACTACTGCCGGCAGCAGCAGCAGGCCCACCGCCCGCACCGGCGGGGATCCCCAGTCAAAGCGCAGCCGCAGCCGCCCCAGCCCCAGCCGCATCTGCAGAGGCACCTGCGCCAGCCACTGGGCAATGGCGCCGATGAGCACACCCCAGGCTAGTAAAGTGGGGATCCCTGTCCACCCCAACGTGACCAGGATCCCGATGACGGCCAGGCTGGAGATGAGGGGGCTGAGGGCGGGCAAGAGGTAGTGCTCGGCTGCATTGAGTGCCCCAAAGCCAATGCCAATCCAGCCCGAGAGCAGGGCCAGCGGCGCCATGATCCGCAGTTGCTGAGCGGCGAGGACATGCACTTCGGGGCTGGCCCCTGGGGCACTCAGGTGTACCACCCAGTCGGCTCCCCACCAGAGGCCCAAGGTCACCGCCAAAAGCAAGCAGCCCACCAGGGTAGAGATGGACTCTAGCCAGCGGGCTGGATCCTCTCTTCCCGGCTGCTGCTTTTTGAGCACGCTGACGATAGCGCTGTGGAAAGGTCCGTTGATCCCGCCCAGCAAGATCAACAAAAAACCAGGCAGGACGTAGGCTATGCTAAAGGCGCTGTACTCTGGCCCTGAGCCGTAGACTGCAGCAATTAAGGCCTGCCGGACAAACCCCATGCCCTTGCTAAGCAGCGTGGCCCCTGCCACCAGTCCTGCCACTGAGAGCAAGGAACGGGGTGGAGAAGACGCGGCGGAGCCCCCTGGGATCCCTTCCCGCCTGGCAGACTCCTCCATGTCCCTAGCTCCCCACCGCCGCTTTGGCAATGGACAACTGTCGGGATGCCCCAATCGGTTCCTTCGCAGGATTCACCCACAAGCTCACAGCTGCTACCCCCTCGCTTCGGCATAGGGCAGCACTATTATCCCGAATTCTCCGAACCTCGAGAGGGAGGGCGGGGACTTTCGTTAGTCAAGATAGAGCTCAGGCCAGCAGTTGTCGCTCCTGCTCCAGTTGCTGCAACAAATGCTCATCTCCGCGGGCCTGGGCAGAGCGGATGCGCTCCTGCAGCCGGCTCAGCAGATGCTGCCGATGGGTTTCTTTGACTAGGGTCATAAAGTCCTTGCGCAGGGAGATAACCTCGCTCGCTGCCTTCACCTCCGGATTGAGGACAAGGCCTCGATACGTCAAGACAAAAGACTGCGGCAGCGCCATAGCCGCCAATTGAGCTGGCCAGCTCCACGCCAAGCCCCGGTACTGCGCTGGCACCTCCTGCCGCTGGCAGGTTGCGGAGACAGAAGGGACAAAGGGGTGGGCAATGCCCCGGTAGGTCAGTTGCATAGGAAGACTCCCCCACATGAACTGCGGCGAAATAAAGGGACGCCCCTGCACCGGCCTCTCAGAAGCCGTTAGACAACAGCTCCTGCTTCCTGGATGCGGCTCAGAGGGTAAAACCCAACTTTATTCTGTATCAGCTTTAACAAAATAAGCCCTTAGGTGTCAACTTTAGGTCGAGGTCGCCTTCCCAGCTCTACCTCTCCCTGCCCAGAGGGTTAGAGCAGCTCGTCGATTAGCCATAGCACCTGCTGTAGGTCAGTGCTAGCCTCTTTCCCACATCTAAGGTTTATCTCCACCAACTGCTTGAGGGCGAGCAGCTTGATGTTGGCCTCGACCGCTGCCGCTGCCATGGCTTGGGCCGCTGGCAGGTAGCCACTAGCCCCCAAATCGAGAAGGGCAGCCCGCCGCAGATGAATGTTGGGGTGATCCAACGCCGACAGTAGCGGCTGGACAAAAGTGGGATCCCCTGTCAGGCGGTAACAGGCCCGCGCTGCCGCCCATTGCAGGCGAATCGAGGGGTGCTCCAGATAGGGGCGGATCTGCCCCAGGGCGGCAGCCACCTGCAGATGTCCAAGAGCCTCAATCAAAGCCTCCAAGGCGGCAGGCGCTTCTGTCTGCAAACCTTGCTCTACCCAGCGCAGCCCTTCGAGCAAAGCGGCTCCCAGCTCTCCAGCTTGCCTGGGATCCTGGTCAAGGTTATTGGCCAGGGCAATCTCCACCAGCGCCTGGGCGGCTGCCGCCACCACTTGGCCATCGGAGCAGCGCAAAGCCTCTTTCAGGGCCGGGATCCCAGCAGGGGAGGCCACCTTACCCAGGGCACGGGCGGCGTTGCGCCGCAGCGGATATCCCCCCTGCGTGGTGCGATCCGTCTCATCGGCCAAGGCTTCGATCAGGGCCGGGATCCCTTCCACAACCCGCATGCGTCCCAGCCACCACGCCGCATAGTAGCGCTCCCCCGGATCCCCGTGGCGCAGCTTGGCGATCTGGCCGGCTGGGGTGAGATCGGCGGCTGGAGGGGGATCTGGAGGAACAGCCGTGGTCATAGCCTCAACAGGCCAGAGCGCCTCCAGAGGCCTCAAGCGCTGCGGACGCTGACGATCTTGGCGCCCGACTTGAGCAGCCGCTGCATCGTCGCCGAGAGCTGATCGGCAGAAACGAAGATCTGCTGGTTGGATTTGCGCACCCGGCTGGAGGTGGCCAGGGCCGAGGGCGGGTTAAGCAGCCGCGTCACCTCAATGCAAAACATGCGGTCGGACTGGCCCGTTGGCGGCCCCAAGTGTTTGGTAATGGGGCTGGGGGGCAGCAGCCCCCGCACCCCGATGCGGCGGATGGCCGGAGTAAAGCCGGTGGCCAGGGGCATCATCAAGCGCGGCCTGCGCCCCTGGGAACGGTCGTTGTTGGCGTAGCCTCCGTAGAGGGCAAAGAGGTTGGTGAAGTCGCGGGTGGTATGAGCCTTGCGGTATTCAAACCCGCGCGGATAGGGGACGATGTTGTCGCCAAACGCTTCCAGGTATTCTGGGCTATCGATATAGGAGTCGATCTCCGCGCTGTGGCCCCCCGTGTGGTAAATGTCCAGGTGTCGGGCAATATCCTTGGGGCTGGTGGGAGCCCGCCCCAGCAGGTGCTTGAAGTTGAGCTCGATGGCGCGGGTCTGGGAGTTAGGGTACAGAAACCGCCTCTTATAGGCTTCGGACTTGGCGATTAAGCGCACAAACTCCCGCACCGTCAGGCTACCTTGGCGTAGCAACGATTCTGCACTGGCCAGCTCCTTCCTGTCTGCCCCAAACAGGTGATCGTTGCCCAGCACCTGGCGATAGATGGCCCGCAGGATCGCATTGAGCTGATCCTGGCTGGCATTAGGGCGCAATTCCAAGGGAGTTGTCTCTGTAATGCCCCGGATCCCCATTCGGCTTGCCGCTGTGATTCCACTCATGCTAATTCCTCATGATGAAACTGGCTGGATTAACTTTGAAAAAAGCTTGAAAAGGCTGCTTTGGCTCACCTCTCAACTCAACAACCCTCAGCAGCACAAATATGGGGTTGAAGCAAGAGCAACAGTGGCGCTTTCCCCTCTGGGAGAGAGATCCTTAGACCCAACCGGCCAAAGGGATCCCTTTCTCGCCACCGTTGCCCCTGATAACCTTTCTTCGCCATCCCCCTCAAGCGCCGGGCTGGCCACCTTTTTGGGGGATCCCAAGCTGCAGAACCTAGCTGAGCGCGTTGATGGCGTAGTCGATGTAGGTGTTGGCTTCGGTGGCCGCTTGCCCTGTCAGGCCATGGTTGGCTTTGATGTAGCGTAGCGCTTCGATAAACCAACTGGGGGAGAGTTCAAAAGCGGCGTTGATCTCGCGGATCCCGGCCAACTGGTACTCATCCAGCGGGCCAGTGCCACCGGCTACCAAGCAGTAGGTGATGTAGCGCAGGTAGTGGCGCACGTCACGGGCGCACTTGTCTTTGCCCGCTTGGGTGTGGCATTGTCCGCCGGGCTGAGTGGTATAGGGGAACTTGGCATAGACGGCCTCGGTGGCGCCGCGCACCAGCTCTTCGGCACGGCTGCTCAGGACTCGGGCAGCTTCCATGCTGGCGGCAGCCCGCTGAAAACGGCCGTTGATGGCCTGCAACTCGCTGTTGCTCAGATAGCGCCCCTGGCTATCGGCGGTGGCAATGGCATCGACAATAGGGGTTTGCATGATTCAAAACGCTCCTTTACTTAAGCTCAACGCAAAAATCAGGGCAACCAACACTGCAAAAGAGGCTCAGTTGCAAAATGACTGCAAAAAAGGTCGCTTTTTCAGGGATCCCAGGCCAACCCGAGTTGAACTCCGCGGCGGCCTTCACCAGAGGATCCGGGTGTTTCAGATGAAGCAATGGAGATTCCGGCCTATCAGACCACCGCAGCAGCAGCGCGATCGAAGTAAGACTCGATTTCGGCAATCAAAGCGCTGCAATCACCCCGGGTGATGCCGTTGGGATCGTTCACCACCGCCACCGCAGCTTTTTTCATTTTTTGAATGCCGTTGGCCACAGAGCTACCAGGGGTGCCCAGCGCCTGATAGGTTTCCCGCAAGCCGTTCAAGCAGCGCTCGTCCAGCACGCTGGGGTCAGCGGCTGCCACAGCATAGGTGATGTAGCGGAGAATGATATCCATATCCCGCATACAGGCGGCCACATTGCGGCTGGGGTAGGCAGGGCCGCCGGGAGCGTTCAAATTGGGCTCCTCGGCAAACAACTGACGGATGGCATCGGTCACGATTTTAGAAGCGTTGCTGGTGAGGCGGTTCACGGCATCCAAGCGCTTGTTCCCCTCGGCAATCACCTGCTGCAGAGCCGCAAACTCGTTTTCTCCCAAGAAAGCACCTTTGGAGTCAGCTTGCGCAACAACTTTGCCAAATACATCGTTCATGGCTTTAAATCTCCTAGCGAAAGCAAAAGAGGTTATGAATCAGCACTCCCTGCTGCGGAAGTGAGAGCTCCCGCCAGCCAGGAAGGCAGCAATGCCCCGATCCCCGATGCCGACCGGCGCTGTTGGCACAGCTCTTTGTCCCAACAGACCTGCCGACGGGATCAAAGCCCGTAGAAACAAGATGGGCAAGCTAATCCCCGACCCGCCTCCAGTCAAACGGCTCCACCGGCGAAGCCGCTTGCCAACACATGCCGAGGGATCCCGCTTGTAAAGATCCTCCCCTGCTGACAACCTGAACTGGACAGATGAGGAAAAGCTGGCTCGCCTTGTTTCCAGTCTTTTTTTATCGCGAGGACGGGAAGCGATTGAATCAAAAAATGTAAAGGGGCTTTACCTGCCGCAAAAAGTCTCGGATCCTCATCCAGACCGGCAATCTCAGTCTTTTCGCTCCACCCTTCAGGGCCTTAATTTTTACAGAAAAGAACATTACTTCATACAGCTTTACGAGATACATAGTAATGTCAACCGCGATTGTGGCTTTGAGATCCAGGACAGGCCCGCTTCTGTATCCATGCAAACCTTTTCATAAAAGATACATAATTTAACATTTACGGAACTTCCTCGGCAGAGCAGAGGTTGGGGAAAATCTGAGCAGGTTGTCGTTGACCGCCTGGGATTTTCGGTATAAGTCCCTACGGAATTCCTGGATGCGTGGTTATGTCGAACTGGTCGGAGTCCACCTCTTCCCCCGAGCTGTTGCAGATGGCGCGTTGGCTGGCGGGAGACTTCAGCAACCAAGAGCAAGCCTGGGAGAACCCACCTTTTTTTGCCTCGATCCGGGTGGCCTATCGTCCCTTGCCAACTGCTGTGCTGGGGGGGATTGGCTTCTATGTGGAACAGGCCTACAGCGGCCATTTGGAGGAGCCCTATCGTCAGGCAGTGGTGGAACTCACCCAAGTAGGGGACGGGATCGTGATTCGCAACTACCGTCCTCTGCAGCCGCAGCGGTGGCGGGGGTGTGCTCGCGAGAAAGCGGAGCAACTTAGCCAACTGAGCGCTGCCGATCTGGCCTACCTGCCGGGGTGTGATGTGCAGGTGAAGAGGCAGGGATCCCTCTTTGTCGGCGTGACAGAGCCGGGTTGCCGCTGTTGTGTGGTGCGCAACGGCCAAACCACCTATTTGCAGACCACCTTGCACCTGAGCGAGAGCGAGTTTTGCAGCCACGATCGCGGCATAGATCCGGTTACCCACCGCCAGGTGTGGGGAGCTTTGGCCGGCCCTTTTCGCTTTCGCAAGGTTGTCGATTGGCAGGTGGAGCTGCTGCAGTAGGTGGGAAGAGGATCCCTGGCCAATCTCGGCGCCGTGGGCGAAAGATGATACTTTTGGAGGAAGCAACTGCGGCCCGCCACCTGTCCGAACAGGGATCCTTTCTGCTGGCTGCTCGGCAACGCTGACGCGAATGTGCGAATGAACTATCCCCATGCAAGACGAACAAGACACGCTTCGCCAACAGCTTCTTGCCCTCCAAGATGAGGCGCTTGCCCAGGTGGCGCAGGCTGCCGATCTGGAGGCCTTGGAGCAGATCCGCATCGACTATCTGGGCAAAAAGGGGAAGCTCTCGAAGATCTTGGGGGGCATGGGGAAGCTGCCCCCGGAAGAACGGCCTGCCATTGGCGCTTTGGCCAACACCTTCAAAGAGGCCCTACAATCCAGCCTGGATGAGCGCAAACGGGCCTTGGCCGAAGCCCAGCTCCAGGCCCGCCTGGAGGCGGAGCGGCTGGATGTCACCATGCCGGGGCCGCGCCGGCCCTTGGGGCGGATCCACCCTTTGCAGGCCACCATCGACCGCATGCTCGATATCTTTGTGGGGATGGGCTACACGGTGGTTCATGGCCCGGAGATCGAGACAGAGTACTACAACTTCGAGGCCCTCAACACCCCCGCTGACCACCCGGCGCGGGACATGCAGGATACCCTCTACCTAGAAAAGGGTTATCTGATGCGCACCCAAACCTCTTCGGTCCAGGTGCGGTATATGGAGCAACACCAGCCGCCCCTGCGCATTGTGCATGCCGGGCGAGTGATGCGCCGCGATACCGTCGATGCCACCCACTCTGCCGTGTTTCACCAGATGGAAATTTTGGCGGTGGGCGAGAACCTCACCTTTTGCGACCTGAAGGGCACCCTCAAGGAGTTTGTCACTCGCCTGTTGGGCCAGCGAGAAACCCGCTTCCGGCCCAGCTATTTTCCTTTCACGGAGCCTTCTGCCGAGATGGATGTGCGTTTTGGCTCCAAGTGGCTGGAAATTTTTGGCTGTGGCATGGTGGATCCCAATGTGTTTCAGGCGGTCGGCTATGACCCGGAGCGCTACACCGGCTTTGCAGCAGGGATCGGCGTCGAGCGGGTGGCCATGCTTCTACACGGCATTCAAGATATCCGCCTGTTCTACAGCAGCGACCTGCGCTTTTTGTCGCAATTTTAGGTCAGGAAAAGGTGCGTTTGTAAACCAACTGCAGGTGCTCCAGCTCGTCTTTGCGATTGGCACGGCGCAAAAGGCGCATTTGTTCTTCGAGAACTTGGCGGGCTTCATTGCGGCTAATCGGGTCAAAAACCAATTCTTCCAGAGCAGATGGATCGGCGTTGTGATCGGGGGGCTTGAAGTAAACCCGAAAAAACAGCCTTTGGGCATAAAGGGTGGTGAAGATGGCCTGACTTTCGTCAACCCGACACAGGCTGTAGAGCAAACCAAATGTAGGGTGATTCAGATACAGCTCATTCATGACCAATAGCGTATCACTCTTTGTGGAGAAGAGGGGCTTTCCTTCTCGTTCGCTGGCCGAGAAAGTTGCTGAAATGATTTTGCTCCGGCTCTTGAGACCAAGAGCGCAAATCAGAGGTTCCACCCAGCCTGATTTTGGCTTTTGCGACTGGATTCAAGATTAACAAAGCTTTTAGACACAGGTCGGGCTGCTATCGCCGCTGCTGTTCCTGCGCCTTTTTCTTCATGTCATCCAATTCCTTATCTACCGCTAGTCGCATCTCCAGCCGACGAAATTCTTCCTCCAATTTATCCTCTTCAAACAGGCTGCCCCAGCGGTTGAACTGCGGATCCGGCTCGCCAGCCTTCTGGGCTTGGGCGGCTTTGACTTCTTGGAGCTTGGTTTTCACCTCTTGGCGGCGCTGGGCAATTTGCGGTAGCAGAGCTTCCAGTTGCTGGATTTTCTCCTCCAGAGCCTTGCCTTGGCCAAACACCCGACTCCCTTTCTCCAAAAGCTCGGCTTCCCGTCGGCGTGCCCCTTCGGCCAGATCGGGGCGATTGGCCCGCTCGGCCTTTTCGATGCGAAAGTGCCAGGTCTTGATCTCCTCGCCCAACTCGGAGAGAGCTTCGCTGAGGGCCTGCTTCTGAGCGCGGCTTTCCTGCAACAGCCGCAGAGTATCCGCTTCCTGCTGGCGCAACTGCTCATCAAGAGCCTGCAGCTCGATCTCGGGGTGGGCCCTAAGAAATTCCTCCAGGCGGGTTTCCAAAAATCGGATGATATCTTCGATGAATTTCATGGGCCGATCCTCGTTGGCCGAGCGCTCAGTTAGCTGCGTTTAGACTAGCGCAAGCCAGCCCCTTGCGGTGAGATCCCCAGATCCTGGATCCCTGTCTGCCTCAAGCCAACAGACGCCCGTCTCCAAGTCGGATAATGCGCTGGGCGGCTTGGGCCACTTCCAGGTCATGGGTAACCACGACAAGAGTAATGCCCTGGCGGTGGAGCTCGGCAAAAAGGTTGAGCACTTCCTGGCTGGTGTGGCTGTCTAGGGCGCCGGTGGGCTCATCAGCCAACAACAGTTGCGGTCGGTTGACGATGGCCCGGGCAATGGCCACCCGCTGTTGCTGGCCGCCGGAGAGCTGGGCTGGGCGCTGGTGCAGCTTGCTCCCCAAGCCCACCTGTTCTAAAGCTTGCTTGGCCCGCCGGCGCTGTTCTGGCTCCGGGATCCCGGCATAGGCCAAGGGGAGCATGACGTTTTCCAGTGCTGTCAGAACAGGCAGCAGATGAAACTGCTGGAAGACAAAGCCGATCTTTTGGTTGCGAATCCGGGCTAGCTCCCGATCCGTCAGAGTGGAAACCTCCACGCCGTCCAGCCAGTAGCGCCCTGAGCTGGGCCGATCCAAACAGCCCATGAGGTTCATCAGGGTGGACTTGCCGGAGCCGGAGGGCCCCATGATAGCACAGTGCTCCCCAGCCTCGATCACCAAGTCAATATCGTAGAGGGCCTGAAAGCTGCCTTCCGGCAGCGGATAGATCTTGTTCACCCCGACCATCCGCACCACGGGCGGGCGAGGCGAGGCCAAGGCGGCAGGGTGCTCCAGGGATCCCACGGGCCCCTGGTGACGATCTGCCCAGGGTTGTTGCTCAAGCATGGTTGACACCGCGACTGGCCCCATTCTAGCGAGCCTTTGGGCGGCAACTGCCCTGGTCCCTAGCCGGAAGAGCGGATCTCCTGCGGTTGGTGGTAGGGGCAGCTTCCTTGGGGATCCACCCGGAGGCGGTAGAGGGGGGAGCGCTCCTGGTCGCAGCGAAGAACTTGGGTGTGGGCTGTCAAGATCTGGCGGGCAAAGCGGCAGTTCTGGCACCTCATGCTCCCGGCAGCGAAGACAGGGGCGGGTTTGGGGCGCGGCACGATGCCGGTGGCGGGGGCGGACTCTGCCGGGCGGATCAGCTCTCGCGGCGAAAGGCCGCGCAGCACCAGTTCAGATCCCTGCCAGCGGGCTTCCACCAGGCCGGTATCGGCCCAAGCGGCCCAACGGGGATCCTGGGCAATCTGAGGGGGCAGACGCACCTGCACACCAGCCAAGGCCCGGGGCGAGCCCTGTTCCTGCCAGATCTCTTCCACCTCCCCCTCGTAGCGCAAGGTGGGATCCCTGGGAGATTCTGACGGCTTGACTTGGGTTTGCAGGCGCCCGTCGGGTAACTCCAGCCAATGGCCGGGTTGAGGGCAGTGAACATGGTAACGGTTGCACAGCTCCGGCAGATCCGCCAGATCCTGCACCTGCTGGGGGCTGGCGTGCACCAAAACCACATGTTGGGGGCGAAAGGTGTGGACGATCTGGGTCAGATGCCCAACATCGTTGTGGCTGTGCCAGGCCAACCACTCCACCCCAATGCGGGAGCGCAGTGGCGCTGGCCATTGGTCAAAGGGGGTGGCCAACTCCACTTCCGGCAGCCGCACTAGCAAGCAGGAGCGCTGCGGTTGGGCCAGCAAGCGCGACCAGATGGGCTCCCAGGCTTCGGGCCCGGCGTCGGCATCGCACAGCAATAGGCCCTGGGGCAAGGGATCCACCTCCGTAAGGGGCTGCACCCGCGGCTGCAGGCGGTCTTCCCAGAACAAGGGCTGATAGGTGGCGAAATTGCGCACTGGCTCTGGCAGGTAGGGAAGCAAGCGTTCGTAGAGATCGCAGCCTGCGGCTAGCCCTGGCGCCACCCACACTGTCAGCTCTTGGGAAGCCTGGGTAAAGCGGTGGTGGGCTTTGAGGAGGAAAATCAACTCCTGGCCCAGCCCCAATACCGGCAGCGGAAACAGCACTGTCTGTCCTGCTGCCAAGGCGCTGATCAGGCGCTCCACCAGGCGGTTTTCCAGATGGCGACGGGGTGGATGGCGAGCGGATCCCAGCGAGGCTTCGATGAGCAGCACGTCCGGCTGCCAATGGCGCAAAGCGGCGAGATCCAAGCCGGGAGCAAAACGGGTAGAGGCCAGGGAACAGTCGCCGGTGTACACGCAGGTTTGGGCGGGGGCGGCTTGGGTGTTTTGCAACAGTGTCGTCGCCGCCCCCGGCAGGTGCCCGGCTGTGAAAAAGGTGAGCATCAGATGGGGCAAGATCTCCCGTGCCTGGCCAAAGGGCAGTGCCCGAAAGGGAGGAAAGCGAATTTCCCGGTCGTAGCCCGGCCAAACGCCCCGCTCCCACAAGCCGCTGGCCAAGTGGGCGGTCAGGGGGGTGGCATAGATAGGCACCTGCGGGTAGCGACGATAAAAGGCGGGCAGCCCCTGCAGGTGGTCAAAGTGAGCATGGCTGCAGATTACTGCATCCGGGATCCCTGGCAAGGCTTTGAGGAGAGCGGGAGCAGGCAAGCCACAATCGAGAAGCAAGCGGTGGGATCCCATCTCCAGCCAGTAGGCACACCCCTGCTGCCGGGGATCCGTGCCCAGGGGGATTAGTCGAAGGGGAGATCTCTCTGACTCCACAGATGTGTTGTTTTTAACTAGAAGACCACGCTCAATCCTGCAAACCACAAGGGCGGCTCGGACCGAGATCGCCCCTCTCCCCGGTACACCTCCCGGAAAAGCAAGGGCAACCTATGCCGATCCTGCTATCCTATCCTTCTTCCAGCATAGCTGTTGCCCACTGTACGCCGGGGCAGCCGGCAATTTTCTCTATGCTCTCCATGCAACAGCGGGATGATAGGGGAATTTGGCTTTGCCATGTGCCTGGCTTGGCAGCCCTAGGAGTTGGGGAGCGCATCTGTTGTTTCTTCCGGCGCCGGGTTGTGGCTACGCAAGGCAAAGCCGGCAAAATCGTGATCGTCCGGGCGCACCGTTAGAACCATCAGGTTGTAGAAGGCCCAGACTAGGCCAAACAGCAGCTCTAGCCAGGTTGGATCCCAGTTGCCAGCAAAGCGCAGGGCTCCCACCCCCATTGCTGCTAGTGTCAGCACAATGGCCAATGCCTGCGGGCCGAGAGAGAGTTGGGACGGCTGTTCGGGATAGGGGGGCACCCCCCGCAACGCCTGCACCAACGCCTGAATGGACTGGAAAAACTGGCTACCTGTCTGTCGTTCTGACTGCCACGCAGCCCCCCACAGAGAGGGAGGAAAAGCCAACAGCCAGGTGAGCCGCCCTAGAAGGGCGTAGGGCAAAAACCAGGCAAAAAAGACCCTATCAAAGGCCGGCACCGGCATCCAGCCCGTGCAGAGAAAGAGGATCGGCACCGCCAAATAGGCCAGCTCTGCCACGCCGCCAGCAGCCCAGAGGGCCAGCCACAGGTACTGAAAGCGCTGCTGCTGCGTAGTTGGCTTGCCCCAGAAGGGATTTTCCCGCAAGGCCGAAAAAATCGCCAGCAGAGCCACGCGGCGGTTGCGCAGGGGCAACAAAACGCCGGTGACCTGGGCCTGGCGCACCAGGTGGGACTGCCAGCCGCGGCAGTGCATCTGACACCCCAACTGCACAGGGCGGCGAATGTCAATTTGCGGGATCCCCTCCAAAGCCGCCCGCCGAATGAGACAGCCGGATCCCAGCAGCGGTGCCGCCTGGTAGCCTTGGGATCCCACCGCCAAAAGCTGCTGTAGGGGGTGAACGGCCTGGGGCCGGCCCAGGGTGCGCAGCATCGCCTGCACAAAGCCGGTGGCATTGGCGATGGGAGCCCGCTCCGGTGAGTCATAAAACAGGGGCAACGTCTGCCACAAAAAATCCGGCTCGACAAAATGGCCCGGCTGCAACAGCAGCAGATATTCTCCCTGGATCTGGCCGGATCCCAGCAGGTAGGCTAGGGGATCGGTCGTGGGGGTGGGGCAAGGCCAGTACTCGCAGGGGATGGCCTGTGCCACCTTGGCCATCTCTCCGTCTTCCACCCGATCCACAATATGGACAAACAGTCGCTCCCAGGGGTAGTCCAGGCGCAGAGCCGAGAGCACCGTCTGCCGGGTCGCTTCCAGAGAATCCCGCTGGCGCATCACCAGCACATCCACCCGCGGCAGTTGAAAAAACGACCGCCGCAGCACCTCTGGCCCTGGCACCGCCTTTTGCCTCACCTGGGAATAGCGGCTGAGGATAAAGCCCACCGCCGCCAGCCAAACGTACAGCTCCGCCCCCCAAAACACAAGGGATCCCAGGCCTGTCAGCCCCTCGGTGATGCGCCAGTAAAGGTACGCCACCCCAGCGATAAGGTGGAGCAACCCCACTCCCCGAAACAAAGACATCCGCATAGCCGCAGATCTCACAGGCGCTCCACACAGTGCTGGGCATTGGGCCGGGCCCAGATCTGCCCCCTTTGCCCACAGACAGGCCAGGGGATGTGACAAATTGAGCTATCTTGGGCAGTCGCCCGGCCAGAACAGGTCAAGTCGCTGCCTATTGGGCAGCCGTCTCAACCGGGTAGACACTCACCTTTTTCCGCCACTTGCCGTAGCGCTCAAAGGTGACAATGCCGGTGGCTACCGCAAACAAAGTGTCATCGCCGCCGATGCGCACGTTCACCCCTGGGTGAAACTTGGTGCCCCGCTGTCTCACCAGGATGTAGCCGGGATGCACCAGCTCGCCGCCAAAGCACTTCACCCCCAGCCGCTTGGCATTGGAGTCGCGGCCGTTGCGGGTGCTGCCGGTTCCTTTCTTGTGAGCCATAATGCCTCCTGTGCAAGTGTGTCGTCGCCGAAGATAAGTTGCGATCCTAAAGTTTAGGGCCTATTCCTCCGCCTCGGGGATCCCGGCTGCAGCAGTTGCCGTTTCAGAAGTGGATGGCGAGGCAGCCTGAGCGGCGGCGAGGGGCGTCCCGTTGAGTTCGATGGACTCGATCAGCACACGGGTGAGCATCTGCCGGTGTCCCCTTTTCTTGCGGGTCTTTTTCTTCGGCCTCATTTTGTAGACGAGGATCTTGGCGCTACGGCGGTGCTGCAGAACCCGCGCCCTGACCACGGCCTCGGCAATATAGGGACGGCCCAGGGTTACCTGTCCCTCATGGTTAATCAACAACACCTGGGACAGGGTCAAAGGGCTGTTCTCTTCTATGCCGGGCAGGCGATCGATGTCGTAAAAGCGCCCCGGCTCTACCCAAAGCTGCTTGCCACTGGTTTCCACAATCGCGTAGGTCATGCCTTTTCCTTGCCGTACAGGTGCCCCTGCGGGTCTTGAAACCTGATCCGAGCATTGACAGCGATTTTTAATGCTAGCGGAAAAACCTGCCTCCTGTCAGCTAGGGCTATTCCCTCACCCCCATCCCCTCTCCCAAAGGGAGTCAGCCCAAGCGCTCCGCGCCGCTCACGCGAACACCCCCGGCCCCTCTCCCAAAGGGAGAGGGGAGTTGGAGCATCACTCGGTTAGCTTCTCCCAGGCGGCCTGAAGGGCAGCTTGCATGCGCTGGGCGGCGCGGCTGAGGCGCTGTTGCCAGGTTGTCCATTTTTGCTGCAAAAACTCTGCCGCCTCATCCAGCAGGGAAAGGTCAAACTTGCCCCCTTTGGCCAGCTCGTCTCGCACCTGCTTGACCTTGACACGCACCACCTCCGGCGGATCCTGGGGGCCGACCAGGGCTTTGAGGCGATCCCCCATGCGCTGGATGAGCTGCTTGACTTGGCGGGATTTTTCGCTCCAAAAGTTCTTTAGGCCCTCAGTCTCCGATTTGAGGCGCTGGGGAGCATCTTCCTTGACCACCACCGCGTCCACGTCGATCGCCTCTACATCCTCAGGTAAGAGGACGGCGCGCCCTCCCCAGGGCTCGGCAATGCTGCCCCCCAGGATGTAAGCAGCAATGGATCCGGTCTCCCAGTCGAAGAGAAAATCCTCAATCCAACCCACCGGCTGATCCCCAATGCGCACTGTGCGCCGGTAGAGGGAGCTGAGGGGCGTTGCCGGGGTGGCAAAGACGGCGGAGTAGGTCAGCAGCGCGTCCGGCCCGATGAGTGAGATCTGCTCCAGGGGAGTGTAGCCCTGCTGGCTGGTGAAGTAGCAGACCCGTCCCTGGGGATCGACCCAGATTTCTTCGACGGTGCCCAGGGCCGTGGCGGTGCTGCCATCCAGGGCCAGCAGGCCCACCACTTGGCTGCGTCGGACGACTTGTTCCATAGAGAAATTCTCCTGACTTGCGGGATTCAAGGGGGATGGAGGCTTGGGCTGCTTAGCCTCCGCGGTAGTAGTGTAGCTGCGCCCTAAGGCGGGCAATCTCCTGGGCCATGTCCAAGACCATCGCTGCCCCAACCCAGTTGAGGCCCAAGTCGCGATGCAGACGGATCATCTGCACCAGGCGCCGCAGTTGCTGGGGGGTGAGGTAGCTGCTTTCGGCTTCCACCAAACCCTGAGCCAGCAGCCACTCCAAGAGGTGGGGCGGGATCCCAGCTACTTCGCTGGCCTGCTCAAAGGTATAGAGCCGTTCTTCCACCCGCACAATGGCCAAGCTCATAGCTTCACCTCCTGCAAGTAGGCGCGGGGATCCCAGCTCCGATGTTGCCGCAGTTTCTCGTAGAGATCCCGCTCAGTGGGGGAGAGGGATTTGGGCGTGACAACCTTTAGCCGCACCAGCAGGTCACCTCGCTGCCCTTGGGGATCCCGCCAGCCTTGGCCGCGCAGCCGCAGGGTTTGGCCGCTATCGACGCCGGCAGGGATCTTCAGTTGCACCCGACCGGTGGGGGTGGGGACTTCCGCCGTGCCGCCCAAAACTGCCTCATCGGGCGTGATGGGCAGCTCGCAGAGCAGGTTGTCGCCGTCAAAGCGGAAGAAGGAGTGGGGAGGCAGCTCCAGGGTGAGGTAGAGATCCCCCCTCGGCCCGCCAAAGGGGCTATATTGGCCTTTGCCCTTGACGCGGATGCGACTGCCCGGTTTGGCGCCGGGAGGAATGCGGATGGTGAGGGTTTCGCCATCCACGCTCAGCCGCTTTTGGGTGCCGTGGAAAGCTTCTGCCCAGGTGAGGCCTAGCGTGGCTTCTACGTCTTGCCCTGGCAGATCCACCGAGACAAACGGCCCAAACCCGGTGGTGAAACCCTGGAAGCCGCCGCGGCGGGATCCCATGCGGCCCAGCAGCTCGTTGATAAAGTCCTCGAAGGTGGCGTACTGGGCAAATCCCTCCATGCCCGGCCCTGCTGCGGCACCGCTGCCCACCCGTTGCCAGTACTGGCCAAACTGGTCGTAGCGCCGCCGCTTGTCGGGATCCGAGAGCACCTCGTAGGCTTCGTTGATCTCCTTGAAGCGCTCCTCGGCTGCCTTGTTGCCGGGGTTAACGTCGGGGTGATACTGGCGAGCCAGCTTGCGATAGGCGCGCTTGATCTCCTCTAAAGAAGCATCTCGGCTGACGCCCAGGATCTGGTAGTAGTCCTTGAAATCGCTCGCAGCCATAAGCTCACCCCTACGAAATCAGGTTAAGGCTTTTCAGGATACTTCTCAGAATGTAAGGTGGGTATTGAAGAGACGGAGCCACGGCGGGGCAGTTGGCTCTGCCCCTGCTGTTGAGAAGCTATCTGGGCTAGGGCTTGCGCCTGGAAAAGATTCCCTTGTCGTCCCTTGTGAAAACTTGTTTAACCTTTTCCCAAGCCTTGAGCAGGGCCTGGGTGACAGGGTTGCCCTCTGCCTTGGCCTGGTTATAGGCTTCCACAAAGGTTTGCTGGGCTTCTTCTGAGAGATCGGCGCGGATTTCTGGGGAGATGGTCTCCGGCGTCAGGTTGCCTTCTGGCTCGCTAGGCAAGTTCAAGTCGGCAGTGGCCACCTCTTCACCGCCGGCACTTTGCAACAGCAAGTAGATTTCGCCGGCTTTTTCCTCCGGCACCTGCACCACCAAGAGGAACTCACCTGCTTGCACCCGGGTTTGGTAGATGGCAGCTTTCTCCTGCGGCATGCCCAGGGCAATGAGGGCGGATCCCAGCCCCGCTCCCAGCGCCCCGTAGAGAGCGCCGCCGGTTGCCCCCAGCAGCGCCGCTCCCAAAGGTCCAGCGGCCACCACCGCTCCCAAAAAGGGAATAAACAGCACCCCTACCCCTGTAAGTAGCCCCAACAGGGAGCCAAACAGGGATCCATAAATGGCGCCGCTGGTCAACCCGTCGAGAACCACATCCTTGCGGGTGATAAAGCCGCTGATTTTGGCTTCCGTTTGAAAATTGCGGCCAATGATGGAGATGCGATCGTTGGGGATGCCGCGGTTGAGCAGGCGCTGGATGCACTCTTGGACTTTGGCTTCTTCTTTGAAAACGGCAGAAACGCACTTTTTGGGGGCTTGGGCGAAGGCACTCATAAAAGCTCCTGGGAAAGTTTTGGCCGAGAAGGCTGAGGGCAGCTTTTGGCAAGCTTTTCCCCTCTTTGCCCATGCCGCCCATTATCTCCCTCTGCCGCCTCAGGGGAAGTCGAGGGATCGCGAAACTCCTGGAGCGATCTCCGTACTGAGGAGGCCTGCCCAAGCGCCCCGCGCCGCTGGCCTTCACTCCCAGCCCCTCTCCCTCAGGGACAGCCCAAGCGCTCCGCGCCGCTCACGCGACCACCCCCAGCCCCTCTCCCTCAGG
>NZ_JANSJN010000004.1:16311-17478 GCF_047462555.1 Synechococcus sp. B60.1 | reverse complement strand
ACACCGCTGGCGTTGTCGTCGGCTCCAGGGGTGGCCGGGGCAGCGTCAAAATGAGCCCCGACCAGAACGGGCGGTCGGCGGGGATGGGATCCCGGCAATTTCAAGATCCAGTTGCGGTGCTGGCAGCCCCGAGCCTCGAAGGAAAAAGATTCTACAAGCCCATAGCGGGAAAGCTCCTCTTGGATGTAGCGCTCCACCTGGCTGTGGCCCAGGGGCGACCAGTCGGGATCCCGCGGCTGGGTCACTTGCCGCAGGTGATCCCGGAGGCGCTGTTGCAGATGGGGATCTTGGATCACTTTTCTTGCTCGGCAAGGGCTTGGGCATGAACCTGGCGGGCCAGCTCCAGGGTGAAGTAGCGGTGGGATCCTGCCCTTCCCGCCAGCACCTGAAACGGCAACTCCGGCTCCCCCAGGTGATCCAGCACCAAGGCTGCTCCGGAAAAGTCTTGCTCCCGAGTGTAATCGTTAACCGTCACCACGGCAGGGATGCCCGCCTGCTGGGCCGAGCGCAGCCCGTTTTCGGAGTCCTCAAAGGCCAGGCACTCCTGGGGACGCAGCCCCATCTGTTCCAGCGTGTAGAAGTAGATGTCGGGGGCGGGCTTTTTGGCGGGGACAATATCGCCGGCAGCAATCACCTCAAACCAGCCCAGGCTCTCCGGCAGGGTGTGCTCCAGAAGGGCCGTCACGTTTTCGGGCGTGGTGGTGGTGGCGATGGCCAGGCGGATCCCGGCGGCCTTGGCCTCCTGCAAGAGGCGCTTGACTCCGGGGCGCAAGGGGATCCCTCCTTGGGCCAGCAGAGCTGTGTAGTGGCGGGTCTTGGCCTGGTGCAGCCGGGCTATTAGGGCCGTCAGGTCTTCCCCGGCAGGCAGCGGCGGCTGACAGGTCTCGACGAAGTGGCGAATGCGCTCTTTGCCGCCCGTAATAGCCAGGAGTTGGCCGTAGAGCTCCACCGACCAGTGCCAGTCCAAGCCTGCCTCGGCAAAGGCGGCGTTAAAGGCCACGCGGTGCCCATCCCGCTCCGTATCCGCCAGCGTGCCATCCACGTCGAAAATCAAAGCTTGCAGTTCCATGCGCACCCCCCGTTCCCACCCCGCCAGCCTCCTGTCAACTGGGCAGGCGACCCTATGCTACCTCATGGTTTGGATGCTCTCAGCCAGGTTCCTGGGAA
>NZ_JANSJN010000004.1:0-16211 GCF_047462555.1 Synechococcus sp. B60.1 | reverse complement strand
CGCCAGCCTCCTGTCAACTGGGCAGGCGACCCTATGCTACCTCATGGTTTGGATGCTCTCAGCCAGGTTCCTGGGAAGGCCAACAAGATGAGAAAATGAGGCACCGGTTATCCAAGTCTCGCCATGAGCTTCGATTTTGACTTGATCATCATTGGTGCCGGCGTCGGCGGCCACGGCGCAGCGCTCCATGCCGTCGAATCCGGCCTCAAAACCGCCATCGTCGAAGGTGCGGAAATGGGCGGCACCTGTATCAACCGCGGCTGCATCCCCTCCAAGGCTCTGCTGGCCGCCTCCGGCCGCCTGCGGGAACTGCAACACAGCGCTGGGCTGGGCATCCAAGTGGGATCCGTCCAGGCTAACCGGGAGGCCATTGCCAATCACGCCACCCAGGTGGTAGAGAAGATCCGCGCCGACATGACCCGCTCCCTGGAGAAACTGGGGGTAACACTCCTGCGGGGACGGGGCAGGCTGGCGGGATCCCAAATGGTTGAAGTCCAGGAAGAGAAGGGATCTCGAACCTACACGGCGCGGGACATTATCTTGGCCACGGGTTCCCAACCCTTTGTGCCGCCGGGGATCCAAGTAGATGGCCGCACGGTCTTTACCAGCAACGAGGCGGTGCGGTTGGAGTGGATCCCGGAGCGGCTGGCCATCATCGGCAGCGGCTACATTGGCCAGGAGTTTGCCGACGTCTACACGGCGCTGGGATCCCAGGTCATTCTCATCGAGGCCCTGGAGACCCTGATGCCGGCCTTTGACCCCGACATTGCCCGCCTGGCCCAGCGGGTGCTGATCAAACCCAGGCAAATCCAGACCTATGTGGGCGTGCTGGCCAAGCAGGTGATCCCTGGCCAGCCGGTGACGATCCACCTCTCTAACGGCGAAACGCTGCAGGTAGATGCCTGCCTGGTGGCCGCTGGGCGGATCCCGGTCTCAGAGGGGCTGGGCTTGGCGGAGCTGGGGGTGGAGTTAGACAAGCGCGGCTTTGTACCCGTAGATAGCCGTATGGCCACGGAATTGCCCCACCTCTGGGCCATTGGCGATGTGACGGGCAAGCTGATGCTGGCCCACGCGGCGGCAGCCCAGGGGCGGGTGGCGGTGGAAAACATCTGTGGCCGCCCTGCTTACATGGATTACCTGAGCATCCCAGCAGCGGTGTTTACCCACCCGGAGATGGGCTTTGTGGGGCTAACCGAGCCCCAGGCCAAAGCCGAGGGCTATAGCGTGGGCACAGTGCGCACCTACTTTGGCGGCAACTCCAAGGCCATTGCCTCTGGCGAGACGGAGGGCATGGTCAAGCTGGTCTTTGACAAGGAGACGGGTCTTCTGCTGGGATCCCACATCTTTGGGCCGCATGCTGCGGATCTCATCCACGAGGCGGCCCAGGCCATCGCCCGCCGCGCCACGGTGCAAGAGCTGGCCCGCCTGGTGCATGTTCACCCCACCCTGGCAGAGACGCTGGAGGAAGCCTACCGGCGAGCTGCCCACAGTTTAACCGCAGCCTAGCCGTGGCCTGCTGGCGACCGACACGGGCCGACTTGACGGCCAAAGCTGGTCTAATAGGATAGGGGGGAAGAGGTGGGAGGACGTGGCTTTGGCCAGCGAAGCGGAGATTACCCGGGCGGTGCAGGCCCAGTACGAGGCGTTTCCCTACCCGCCCGTCCCCTACGACCGGCCCTTTGAGGGCTTTTCCAGCCTAGGCAGCTACATCCTCGCCCAATATGCCCGCACCCGCACTTTGCAAGAGCCGACCGGGGCCAGATTTTTGGTGGCTGGCTGCGGCACCGGCTGGGAGGTACACGGCATTGCCGCCAGCAACCCCGGCTATGGCGCCGTGGTCGGGATCGATCTCAGCCGCCCGGCCCTAGAGATTGCCCAGAAACGGATCAAGTACCACGGCCTGCGCAACTGCTCGGTGCACTACGGGGATCTCATGGATCCCTCCACTTGGCCGGAGGGGAGCTTCGACATGATCAGCTCCTATGGGGTGATCCACCACACCGCCGATCCGGTCAAGGCTTTGAGAAACTTGGCCTCGCGCCTAGCTCCCGAGGGGGTAATGGCGCTGATGCTCTACAACCGTTCCGGCCGTTGGCATGTCTACCGCATTCGCCGCGCCCTGGAGCTGCTGGGGATTACTCCGCCGGCCACGCCGGAAAAGATTGAATTTGTGCGGCAATTGTTAAAGGCAGCCCATCCCAATTCCCTGCTAGCCCGGCATGCCAAGGCCCACGAGGAATACTACTCGGCAGACGAAAACATCGTCGACAACTTCTTCCACGCCAACGACATTCCTTTTGACATTGGCGAGATCCCCGACCTTTTGGCCCAGGCGGGTCTGGAGTTTATCGATGTCGCCCCCTACTTGGATTATTGGAATGCCAAGCCCTTAATTGCCGCCACCCACCCGGAGTTCCACCGCCGCTACGAAGCCCTCTCCCGCATTGACCAACTGCGGGTTATCGAGTACTTGGAGCCCCTCTACCACACGCAAAATCTCTTCTGGTGCTGCCACCAGGGCAAGAAGCTGGCCAACTGGGATCCCTTCACAGCCGAGTTTTTCCGCAGCTCCCGTTGGCAGCTCAACCCCCTCTTTCTCCAGCACGGCCAGGTGCGCTACTGGGATCGCAAAATCCCCTTTTCGGATCTGCTGGGCAAGGTGGATCCCGCCCAGATTGTGACCCAAAAGTTGGACATCTTCTGGCCCATTGCTCGGATCCCGGGCAAGATGATCGCCTCCAGCCGCTACCAGGTCGTGGAGCTGCTGCTCCCCTTAGCCAAGCAGGCCCGCTCTGGCGCTGAGATTTTGGAGCAGCACGCCGAGAGAGCCGAGCATGTTCTCCGCCTCTTTCGCGAGTGGGAAGCCGACCGCCTGGTTCTAAGAGTTGCTCTCTAGAACGGCAGGGGGTGGAGGCTAAGCGCTCTGCCGGCCACCCACAATGGCGCGGCAGCGGATATAGGGCCCTCCAGCATCCACCTTGGCCGGCTGACCCTTGCCGCAGTGGCCGGATCCCAAGTCCCACAGGAAATCCCGCGACACAGCATCCACCGACTGCAACACCTCAAAGGCATTGCCGGTAATGGTAACCCCTCGCAGCAGCTCTGCTAGCTTGCCGTTGCGAATGCGGTAGGCCCGCTCCACGCCAAACATGAACTCACCCGTGGAGTCGGCTTGCCCATTCCTGGCCCCATCCAGGAAGTAGCCGTCAGGTGTGCTAGCAAGGATCTCCTCCAAGGTTTGGGATCCCGGCTCAAGGTAGGTGTTGCGCATGCGGATAAGCGGCTCGTCGGCATACTCCCAGGCGCGGGCGTTGCCGGTGGGCTCGACGCCAAAGTAGGCAGCCGTTTCGCGGTTGTGCAGGTAGCTCACCAAGATGCCGTTCTGGATGATGGTGGTGGTTTGGGTGGGAACGCCCTCATCGTCCACCGGCAGCGTTCCCCCTGCCCCTGGCATGAATTCCGAACGGCCGGAGTCCTTGAGGGTAACCAGTTCGCTGGCTACCTGCTGCCCCAGCTTGCCGGCTGCTACCGAGCCCGCCAAGACAAAATCCGCCTCGACCGTGTGGCCAATGGCCTCGTGCACCAGCAGCCCCACGATGGAAGGGGACAAAATGACTGTGGCCCATCCTCCCTCGGCGTAGCCTGCAGAGAGGAGATCGACCGCGGTGGCAGCCGCCTTCTCCGACATCTGCAAGGGATCCGTCCGAAAAAGGCAATCCCACCCCCCGGTAACACCAATGGACTCGGCGCCGCTGCTCAGTTGGCCATCCGCCTCGGCCACCGCCTGGATCCGCAGTTCAGGGCGCACCAGACGAAAGGCCACATCCGCCCCATCTGTAGTAACAATGGCTTTTTCCTCGTAGATCTCGTTGTAGGTGCAACTGGCCGAGGTAATGCGAGCAGAGGACTTGCGGGCTTGGGCTTCCGTTTCCAAAACCAACTGGATCTTGGCCTCTAGGGGCTTGTTGACCACCTCCTCCACGCCGGGCTCGCAGAACTCTCCCTGGGCCAGGGCTACGCTGGGCAAAGCCTTCAGCTTCTGCTTGCGGCAGTCGGCGCTGGCACGGGCCGCCTGCTGGGCTTCGGCAATGGCCTTGCGAATGGCGGCTGGGGAGAGATCCCCGGTGGCAGCAAAGCCCCAGGTGCCGGCCTCCAGCACCCGCACCCCCACCCCTGAGCGCCGCCGAACCGCCGTCCGCTCAATGCGGCCCTTTTCCGCCGTAACGCTGCGAAAGACTTTGCTGTGGTAGCGCAGTTCCACCAAGCCGGAGTAATCCCGAAGGATGTCGCGCAGGAGATCTCGCATGGCCCTAAGGGGAAGGACGGTACTTCCAGCATACCCTTTTTAGGTCGAGCTCTCAGCCGGCTGGGGCGGCTGCCACTTCAGCACCAAGGTCGAAAGAGGAGGCAAACAGAGCTCAAGCGAGTAGGGCAGGTTGTGGTAGGGCCAGTCATCTGTCCACTTACCCCCTAGGTTGCCAACGCCGCTGCCCCAGAACTCCACCGCGTCGCTGTTGAGCAGTTCCTGGTAAAACCCTCGCTGCGGCACGCCAATGCGGTAATTCGGCCAAACCACCGGTGTAAAGTTACAGACTACCACTAGCCACTCCTTGGGATCCTCCCCATAGCGGATAAAGGAGATAATGCCCCGATGGTCGCTGCAGTCAATCCAGCGGAACCCTTCTGGCTTGGTGTCTTGAGTGTAGAGAGCTGGCTGCGAGCGCAAGAGATGGTTGAGGGTGGCTACGTAGTGGCGCAGCTTGGCGTGGGGCTCATACTGCAGCAGCTTCCAGTCTAGATCTGCCCAAACATTCCACTCGTTCCACTGGCCAAACTCCATGCTCATAAACAAAGTTTTCTTGCCGGGGTGGGTGAACATGTAGCCGTAGAGGGCCCGCAAACTGGCAAACTTGTGCCACATATCCCCTGGCATTTTGCCCAACATGTGGCTTTTGCCGTGCACCACCTCATCGTGGGAAAAAGCCAGCATGTAATTTTCGCTAAAGGCATACATGAGGCTGAAAGTCACTAGGTTGTGATGGAACTGGCGAAACCAGGGATCCATGCGGAAATAGTCCAGCATGTCGTGCATCCAGCCCATGTTCCACTTGAGGTTAAAGCCCAGACCACCCACATGGGTTGGCCAGGTTACCATTGGCCAGGCAGTGGATTCCTCGGCAATGGAAAGAACGCCAGGGTAGTACTTGAAGATAAGGGTGTTGAGCTGGCGAAGGAAGTCAATCGCCTCCAAATGCTCTCGCCCACCGTAGGAGTTGGGGATCCAGTCTTTGCGGTCGTAATCCAGATAGAGCATTGAGGCCACCGCATCCACCCGAATGCCGTCGATGTGGTATTTGTCAAACCAAAAGAGGGCATTGGCTATTAGATAGTTGCGCACCTCGTTGCGGCCGTAGTTGAAAACCAAAGTGCCCCAGCCCTTGTGCTCGCCCTTGCGGGGATCGGCATGCTCGTAGAGGTGGGTACCGTCAAAAAAGGCCAGCCCATGCCCATCTTTGGGAAAATGCCCCGGCACCCAATCGACAATGACGCCGATCCCTTCCTGGTGGGCGCGATCGACAAAGTACATGAAGTCTTGGGGCAATCCGTAGCGGGAGGTTACCGCGTAGTAGCCAATAACCTGGTAGCCCCAGGAGCCGTCGAAGGGGTGCTCTGCCACGGGTAAGAGCTCGATGTGGGTAAAGCCCAGCTCCTTGACATAGGGGATCAACTTGTCCGCCAGCTCCCGGTAGGTGAGAAAGCGGGTGTTGGGCTTTTGATCCAGCGGCACCAGGTGCCCATCGGCGGGGGGGTCTTCCGTTGAGGCGTGCATCCAGGATCCCAGATGCACCTCGTACACCGAGATGGGCGAGCGCAGGGGGTCGGTGGCAGCCCGCTTTTCCAGCCACTCCTGGTCGTGCCAGGTATAGGTGTGGAGCTCGGCTACAATCGAGCCGGTTTTGGGTCGCACCTCCTGCTGAAAGCCATAGGGATCTGACTTTTCGTAGATATCCCCCCAGGCAGTTTTCACCTCGTACTTGTAGACGGCTCCTGGCCCAATGCCGGGGATGAACACCGCCCAGATGCCACTTTCGCCCAGCCGCTTCATTTGGTGTTGGCGGCCATCCCAGTGGTTGAAGTCGCCAATGACACTGACATTGCGGGCGTTGGGAGCCCAGACGGCAAAGTGGACTCCCTGAACCCCATCTACGCTGATGGGATGGGCGCCCAGCTTCTCGTAAATGCGGTGGTGGTTGCCCTCGTTGAAGAGGTAGCGATCCAGCTCACCGATGTGGTTGACCTTCTCCAGGGGAAAGCGATAGGGATCCTCCCACTCTTCCAAGTGCTGGCCCTCTGGATCCCAAACCCGCTGCGCCCGCAGAAAGTAGTCTGGAACCGGCGTGCCAGGCGCAAAGCGCAGCTCAAACAACGTTTCTGGATGCAGCGGCTGCATCGGGTGGGCCTGCCCAGTGGCGCGTTCCACCAGCCAAACCTGTTTGGCATTGGGCACCAGGGCGCGCACCAGCCAGAAGGACACCTCCCCCTGCTCTATCTGCTGCGGCCCCAAAACAGCATAGGGATCCCGCCACTGGTTGGTGACGAACTGAAGCACTTGTTCGGCAGACAGGAGAAAGCCCATCGGCAAGCTTCAATAAAGCAACAATCTCAGTCTAGCGGTGCTCGGCTGCCACTTTTGGTAGCGCAGGGATTGCCGGAGCCATGGCGGTAGCAGCCAAACCTTTCTGCCCCTGGGAAAACCTGCTAGAGTTGGGAGGGGGTAATTCTCCTCCTTGCCAGCGAGATTGGTTGGCTTGTTTTGTTGTTGGGGTTTTGGGGACTTATGGCTATCCTGCTGTCGAGCGAACCTATCCTGGCTGTGAGCATCTTTGGCATGGGTCTGCCAGAGCTGGCCGTGATTGGGGTAATCGCGGTGGTCGTGTTCGGCCCCAAGAAGCTGCCAGAGTTGGGCAGCGCCTTTGGCAAAGCATTGCGCAGCTTTAAACAAGAGATGAACAACCCCAGCAGCGATGACGAACCTGTTGCCGCCGCCGAGCGCGTGAGCGGGACGGAGTCCCTGAAGGCAGAAGCGGAGAAGGTGGTCGAGAAGGACGCCGCCTGAGAGCCTCAGAACTAAAAAAAGGGCGGCTTGGGTCGGCTCCTTAAGTTTTGTAGGAGACGAGCCCTTGGCTGGCTGAGAAAACAAGTCGCATGGCCGGGATCCCGGCCAACCCCTGCGGGATCCGCACCAGCCGCAACAAAATGGAAGTCGGCTTGCCAGTGGGCCGGATCCAGGGCTGGTGTATATTTCTGAAAAAGCTACCAGCCTGGTGCTACCGCTTGACCCAAAGCCGGGCTGGACAGGCGCAGCCGATGGAGAGCTATGGTCGAGCCGACCGATTTCGAGCTGATGCGCCAGATCCAACTGCGGGATCGCCGCAGCCACTTTTTACTTAAGGATCGCTACCAAAAGCGCCTGCTGGAGATCGCGCTGTCCACTCTCAAGCAGCCTCACCAAGCCGAAGAGGTGGTGCGCCAGGTGTTTGCGTTCTGCTGGAAACATGCAGAGGCCTTTGACCTGCAGCGGGATCGCTCGGTGGCCCTGTGGCTTTACGAGTTGACGGCCTTTCAAGCCCAAGAACGCTTGCGGCGCTGGAGCTGGTTGCCCGCCCCTGCCTCCATCCGGGTCGCACCTCCTTTGTGGCCGCGGCGCCTCCTCTGGGTCGGCTTAGCAGCGTTGGGGATCTACGCGGTGGCCATAACAGCGGCCTACTGGCGGCTGCGCTGGCAGGGGGAGCCGGTAGCCATGCAACGGCTCTATCAGGAGTGGCAACGACAACCGCAGGTACGGCGAACCCTTCTACGCGACCCTAGCTTCCGCAACCCCCTGTTGGTACAAGCTCTCTGGTCGCCCCGTGCCAAGCAGGTGCTGCTCTTGGCCTCAGATATGGCCCCTGCCCCCCCAGGCAGCACCTATCAATTGTGGCTGGAGTCGGATCTGCAAGGAGGGGGACGACGGCTGGAAAGCGCCGGCACCTTCACCGTCAACGCCGAGGGATCCCTGCAATGGCTCAGCCAGCCCACCCGTTCCCAACAGCCGACCCGCCTTTGGATCACCCTCGAACCGGCAGGCGGGAGCGAATCCCCCACCAGCGCGCCTCTGCTGCAGAGCAACTTCTGGATCCCTGCCTCTCAACCTGAGGAGAGCAAAGAGCACCTCTTAAACTAGCTTGAAATGACTCCTAAGACCCTGGAAGTTACCCCGTCGGGTCAATGGAGAGATCTTTTTGCTTGCTCAGAACCGCCAAGGGACTCGTGATCGCGATGTCTTTTGCAAAGGGGGGAGATCCCTTTGGCGCGTCAACAACGGTTGCCATAACGGTAGTAGGATCAGGGGGCAAGCTTGCCGACGCCACACCATGATTCGCCAATATCTATCGGGGAATGGGCTGCGTTGGTTTCGCTTAGCCTTGCAGTTACACGGATCGGTCGTGCCGGCAGTGCTGCCTCGCACCCTCATCTGTGGTCTCCTGGGAGTGCTGGTTTCCGTTCTCTACAAACTGGGGTTGCCCATAGCGCTTTCCTCGTTGGTGGCGTTTGTGCCCAACATTGTTTTGGGGCTGATGCTGGTATTTCGGACAAACACGGCCTACGAACGCTTTTGGGAGGGGCGAAAAGCCTGGGGAGCCGTGGTGAACAATGTGCGCAACTTAGCCCGTCTGATTTGGGTGGTCGTTGAAGAGAAGCAGCCCGGCGATCGGGAAGAAAAAATCAAAATCCTCTATCTGCTGCCTGCTTTTGCCATCGCTATGAAGCAACATCTGCGCCAAGAATTTTTGCCGGATGAGCTTCAGTCCCTCCTCAGCCCGGAGCAGTTGCAACGCCTCAAAAGCCTCAACCATCCCCCGTTGCAAATTGCTTTTTGGATCGGAGATTACCTGCAACGCCAATACCACAAGGGCCGTGTTGAGGTCTACCAGCTTACGATCATGGTGGAGCGGCTCAATAACATGGTAGATGCCTTGGGTGCCTGCGAGCGCATTCTCATGACCCCAATGCCCATTGCCTATGCCCTCCATCTGAAGCAGTTATTGCTGCTTTATTGTTTGTCTTTGCCGTTTCAGATGGTGGAGGGCTTGGGTTGGATGACCGGCCCCATTGTCGGGCTGTTGGCCTTTATGCTGTTTGGCGTCGAGGAGATCGGCATTGAAATTGAGAACCCCTTCGGCCGGGATCCAAACGACCTGCCCCTTGATGTGATTTGCAGTAAGATGAAGCAGAATATCGCCGATTTGATCCAGTCTGCCCAGAACAACCATGGGTTATCTCATGAACAAACTTAGGTTGCTCTGGGAAAGGCAGTCCGGTCTACAGTGCGGGGCTTCCCGCCGATTAAGCTAAAGGGATCCCGCTTCTCCCCAAAATTGTTGGGTGGGGAGATTGGCCTAGGCAACTTTCTGGGATCTGGACAACAAGGGATCCCACCTCGGCGCCGGGAATGATACCTTGAGGAGGGTAGGATATTGACGAGAACGACTGCCATGCTGAAATGTACCACTCGCCACGTTCACATCTTTGCTGGCGAGGTAACTGCTGATAACCACTTTGTGCCCCGCGACGATCTGCTTACTCTTGATGTGGATCCGGATAACGAGCTGGTCTGGAACGATGCCGCCCTGCAGAAGGTCTATGCCCGTTTCGAGGAATTGGTAGAAGAGTACAGAGGCCGGGATCTGACCGAGTACAACCTACGGCGTATCGGGTCTGACCTGGAACACTTCATTCGCTCTCTCCTCAAGCAGGGGGAGATTGCCTACAACCTGCAGGGGCGTACTCCCAACTACAGCATGGGCTTCCCCCAGATCCCTGCCGAAGGGATCGTCGGCCAGTACATCCCCAAAGGCTAGCCCTCTTCGCCATTCTGGACAGATCTAGCCCATTTGAGTCTGTAGCCCAACTTACTTGTTGTCGGAGCACCGATCCATGTCTGGAGAACCCACCCCTCAAGAGACCACTGGCGAAAAGTCGGCCCCTGTCGAGGTCGCTAATCCTGCTACTGGGGCGACTGGCTCCGCCAAAGCCGCGGCGAAAAAACCAGCCAAGGAAGAGAAGCCTTTTGAGCAACTGATTGCAGAAGACGTGATCCCAGCAACCATCGCCGCTTTTGAGAAACGCGGCGTCAACGATCTGCAACTGCGGCTGGAGGGCAAGACGCTGGTCGGCTCATTTGCCGGCGGCAAGAAGCAGTTTAGCGTCCTCTTTGCTGAGGGATCCCTCAACGGGCCCAAGTTCTTCCGCTGTGCTGTTGAAGGATCCCCGGCCAGCACCCTCGAGTCTTTTATGATCGACGAGCGCCGCGTCGACGTGAACCTGTTTGTTTTCTATCTGGTGCAGCGCCTCTACGCCCAGCAGTGGTATTGAGGGATCCAAGCTCCTAGATAGCCCAGCCAAATCGCGCCTGTTCTGCCAGAAGGGATCCCTATTCGGGGATCCCTTTTCGCTGAGGCGGGGGATGGGCTAGCGAAGCCAAAAGAGATTATCTTTTGTGAAGAAAAGTAAGGCGGTGCTACGGGAGATCTCGAAATGTACATCGTGCAGATTGCGTCGGAATGTGCCCCCGTCATTAAGGCAGGTGGGCTAGGGGATGTGGTGTACGGCCTCAGCCGGGAGCTAGAAGTGCGGGGGCACTGCGTCGAGCTGGTTTTGCCCAAGTACGACACCATGCGCTACGACCAGATCTGGGGCCTGCACGACGCCTACCGCGACCTCTGGGTGCCCTGGTATGGGGGAGGCATCCACTGCTCGGTGTACTGCGGCTGGGTACATGGCCGCCTTTGCTTTTTTATTGAGCCCCACTCCGGCGACAACTTCTTCAATCGCGGCTGCTACTATGGTTGCCCAGACGACAACATGCGCTTTGCTTTTTTCAGCAAGGCAGCTTTGGAGTTTCTCCTCAAAAGCAACAAGCGCCCCGACATCATCCACTGTCACGACTGGCAGACAGGACTGGTGCCGGTACTGCTCTTTGAGATCTACAAGTACCACGGCATGGAAAACCAGCGGGTATGCTACACCATCCACAACTTCAAGCACCAGGGCTTTGGCGGCCCGGAAATTCTTTGGGCCACTGGCCTCAATCGGGAGCCCTATTACTTCCACTACGATCGTCTGCGAGATAACTTTAACCCCTTTGCCCTCAACTTTATGAAGGGCGGGATCGTCTTTTCCAACTTTGTCACCACGGTTTCTCCCAACCACGCCCTGGAAGTGCGATTTGGCGATTACGGCTATGGGCTGGGTCACACGCTTTATTTACACCAGCACAAGTTTCGCGGCGTCCTGAACGGCATCGATTACGATATTTGGAACCCTGAGATCGACCGCTTTATTCCTTTTCGCTACACAGCGCAAACTTTGGAAAACAAGGCCAAAAACAAAAGAGCCCTGCGGGAACGGCTGCTGTTGCAAGATGTCGAAAAGCCGATTGTGGCCTATATCGGACGCCTCGATGAACAGAAAGGCGTGCATCTGGTGCACCATGCCATCTACCGCTCCCTGTTCAAAAATGCCCAGTTTGTTCTCCTGGGATCCGCCACGGAGCCGGGGATCGGCGCCTGGTTTGCCCATGAGAAACGCTACCTCAACGACAACCCCGACGTTCACATCGAGCTGGGTTTCAACGAAGAACTTTCCCACCTCATCTATGCAGGGGCAGACATCCTGGTGGTGCCCAGCCACTACGAGCCCTGCGGCCTCACCCAGATGATCGGCCTCAAGTACGGCACAGTTCCGGTGGTGAGGGGCGTGGGCGGCCTGGTGGATACCGTTTTTGACCGCGACTACGACAGTTGCAAATTGCCTGAGCAACGCAATGGCTACGTGTTCTACCACACGGATCACGCAGCCCTAGAGTCGGCGTTGGATCGGGCCATTGACCTGTGGTACACCGCCCCCGACCAGTTTCGCCAACTGCAAACCCAAGGCATGAGCTACGACTACTCCTGGAACTACCCCGGCAAAGAATACCTGGAGATCTACGACCAAATTCGCCACCGCTGGTCCTGACCAACATCCCCCCGCCGCCCGGCGGCCACCAGCGATCCCCAGCGATCCCAGCCCTTGACCGCGAGGGAGAAATGCTGGACGATAGGTAGCAATGCTGCTCTTAACCTTCCCTACAGATTGATTGCTGGGGAAGGAAGGCTTGCTCCCTTATCTTCTCCCACCTGAGGATCCCTAGCCGCCATGATAGGCTATCTTGCCTTGGTACTCCACGCACACCTGCCCTTTGTGCGCCACCCCGAGCAGGACTTTGTGCTGGAAGAAGAGTGGCTCTACGAAGCCATCACCGAGACCTATGTCCCGCTGCTGCACATGTTCGAGGGGCTGCGGCGAGATGGCATCGACTTTCGCTTCACTATGTCTCTGACGCCGCCGCTGGTGTCGATGCTGCGGGATCCCTTGCTGCAGGAGCGCTACGACCACTATCTAACCAAGTTGGAAGAGCTGGCCCAACTGGAGTACGACAAGAACGCCACCAACGGCCACATTCGCTACCTAGCCGAGCACTACATCAAGCAATTTGCCATGGTCCGCGATCTCTGGGAGCGCTACGACCGAGACCTGGTGCGGGCCTTCAAACAGTTTCAGGACAGCGGCAACTTGGAGATCATCACCTGCGCCGCCACCCACGGCTACCTGCCCCTGATGCAGATGTACCCACAGGCGGTCTGGGCCCAACTTATCGTGGCCTGCGAGCACTACAACGAACACTTTGGCCAATGGCCGCGGGGGATCTGGCTGCCGGAATGCGCCTACTACCAAGGGCTGGAGCGGATGATTGCCGATGCTGGCCTGCGCTACATGATCACCGACGCCCACGGCCTGCTCTATGCCAAGCCACGGCCCCGTTACGGCATGTACGCCCCCATCTTTACCGAGACCGGTGTTGCCGTCTTCGGTCGGGATCACGAGTCTTCCCAACAGGTGTGGTCGGCGGAGGTGGGCTACCCCGGGGATCCCGTCTATCGCGAGTTCTACAAAGACCTAGGGTATGAGGCCGACTACGAATACATCAAGCCCTACATCATGCCCAACGGCCAGCGGAAAAACACCGGCATCAAGTACCATCGCATCACGGGGCGCAACCTAGATCTGGGGCAAAAGCAACTTTACGATCCCTACTGGGCCAGGGAGAAGGCGGCAGAACATGCGGGCAACTTCATGTTCAACCGCCAGCGACAGATCGAATATCTGCACAGCGTCATGGGGCGCCCGCCGCTGGTGGTGGCTCCCTACGATGCTGAGCTGTTCGGCCATTGGTGGTACGAGGGCCCCTGGTTTTTGGATTTTCTCATTCGCAAGAGCTACTTCGACCAAACCACCTATCGCATGACCCACCTGGCGGAGTACTTGCGGGAGAACCCCACCCAACAGGTGTGCAAACCGGCCCAATCCAGTTGGGGGGCGCGCGGCTTCCACGAGTACTGGCTCAACCCCACCAACGCCTGGATCTATCCCCACTTGCACAAGGCCACCGAGCGGATGATCGAGCTGAGCCGCCGTGAGCCCGCCGATGACCTGGAGTGGCGAGCCCTGAACCAGGCGGCGCGGGAAGTGCTATTGGCCCAATCTTCCGACTGGGCCTTCATCATGCGCACGGGGACGATGGTTCCCTATGCCGTACGCCGCACCAAGTCCCACCTGCTGCGCTTCAATCACCTCTACGAGAAGATCCAAGCCGGCCAGTTTCGGCGAGAAAAAGCCACCCCCGAAGACGAGCAGTGGCTGGCCAAGGTGGAGTATATGGACAACATCTTCCCCAATATCAACTACCGAGTCTACCGGCCCCTCTAACCATTGGGCAAGGCCAGAACCTGTTGGCAATCTCCAGTCGCAGCGTGGGGAAAAAGAATTTCGGACTACCTGGGCCGCACTCGCCTCTCTTCTTAGATCTTCTTGGACGATGGTCTGGGGGCAGTCGCGGCAGCAGTGCGCCCAGGAAGTGTTTTCTTCAATCTGGTTTGAAACGGCTGCAGTATCTCTGCGGGCTTTCCGCTGCCGAGGGCGGGCCTTATTGCAAATCTTCTCAGAGAACTTGGGATCCCAACTTCCCTGCCTTGATGGCCAGCCCTGCCGGTTCTAGAGCTTGGTGCCGCACTCGGCGCAGAACTTGTGCAAGCTAGGGTTTTTGGCGCCGCAGTTGGGGCAGTAAATAAGCTCGGCAGCCTGTTCCAGTTGCCGCTTTTCCGGCAGCCCAATCATCTGGTAGTTGGCTTTGCCGGCAGGCACCATCGGGTAGCAGTTCTCATCCCGCTTGACCACAAAATCGGCCAGCACCGGCCCCTCGTGGCGCAGCATCTCTTGGATGGCATCGTCCACTTGATCGGGGTGATCGACGCGCATGCCCTTGACGCCAAAGGCTTCGGCCAGCTTGACAAAATCCGGCATGCCCGCAGCCATATCGGAGTGGGAATAGCGCTCGCCGTGGAAGGCCTGCTGCCACTGGCGCACCATGCCCTGCCAGCCATTGTTGATGATGGCCACCTTGGTGGCAATGCCGTACTGGGCCACCGTGCCCAGCTCCTGCATGTTCATCTGAAAGCTAGCATCGCCGCTGATGCAGATCACCTCGGCATGAGGCAAGGCCACTTTGACCCCCATGGCTGCCGGGAAGCCGTAGCCCATGGTGCCCAGGCCAGAGCTGGAGATCCACTGGCGCGGCCCGTTGCGCAGAAACTGCGCCGCCCACATTTGGTGCTGACCGACATCGGTGGTGTAGTAGGCGTGGGGAGCATGGCGACGAAACGCATCGATCACCTGCTGCGGGGCGATCACACCCTCATAGCGGGGCACCTGCAGGGGGTAGTCCCGCTTCCAGCGCTCGATCCGCTCCAGCCAAGCCTGCGTCTGGCCAGGGGTGTGGGGCATTTTGCTCAGTTGCGCCAACAGCTCCACCAAAACGGTGCGCACATCTCCCACAATCGGCACGTCCGGAGCGCGGTTTTTGCCCACCTCTGCCGGGTCAATGTCGATGTGGATCACCTTGGCGTGCTTGGCAAATTCGTCTAGCTTGCCGGTTACGCGGTCGTCGAAGCGGGCCCCCACTGCAATCAGCAGGTCGCACTCGGTAACGGCAAAGTTGGCGTAGGCAGTGCCGTGCATGCCCAGCATCCCCACCGAGAGGGGATCGTTCTCATCGAAGGCCCCCTTGCCCATGAGGGTGGTGGTCACCGGGATCTGATAGGTGTGGGCCAGCTCGGCAATTTCGGCGTGGGCCCCGGAGATGATGGCCCCGCCGCCCACGTAGAGCAGGGGACGCTTGGCCTGCAGAATCAGCTTGGCCGCTGCGTGGATCTGGCGAGGGTTGCCCCGCACCGTGGGCCGGTAGCCGGGGATGTTGACTTCGCTAACCGGCTGGTAGTCGAACTCTTCCAGGCCCACATCTTTGGGAATGTCGATCAGCACCGGCCCTGGCCGCCCGGTGCCGGCAATGTGAAAAGCCTCGGCCACAATCCGAGACATTTGACGCGGATCCCGCACCACGTAGGAGTGCTTGACGATGGGCAGAGTGATGCCAAAGATGTCGGTCTCCTGAAAGCCGTCGGTACCGATCAAATGGCGGGGCACCTGGCCGGTGATCACCACCATGGGCACAGAGTCCATCATGGCGTTGGCGATGCCCGTCACCAGGTTGGTCGCCCCTGGCCCCGAGGTGGCGAAGCACACGCCCACCTTGCCGGTGGCGCGGGCGTAGCCGTCGGCAGCATGGGCCGCGGCCTGTTCGTGGCGGACTAGGAAATGTTTGAGTAGCCCTTGGGATTCGGCTTTGTACAGCTCGTCGTAGATGGGCAGGATCGCTCCTCCCGGATAGCCGAAAATGTGCTGCACCCCCTGTCGATGCAGGCTATCCACCAGTGCATAGGCCCCTGTTGCCACGATATCTTCTCCCCCCTGAAGACGACCGAGCACTCAACCTGGAGCGGCTGAGTCAGAAGACTGGCCAGCTTTTTGGATTGTGTATTTAGTTCAACAGTTTAGCAGGTGTTTGCTGTGCAAAGTTGGGATTTGCCTGGGGGGTAGCCCTTTTCTCCGGCAGAACCGGTTTTTCCTCCACCCTGCCTTTGCCTTGGAGAACTCTATGAACTACCCCACCGCGCAGGCGGGTGGGGTTTCCCCATCCGCTTGACAGCAGAGCTTTTGTCTCTTCTTCTGCC
>NZ_JANSJN010000003.1:42042-46093 GCF_047462555.1 Synechococcus sp. B60.1 | reverse complement strand
GGCAGAAGAAGAGACAAAAGCTCTGCTGTCAAGCGGGTGAGGAAACCCCACCCGCCTGCGCGGTGGGGTAGTTCATGAGGATTCTTGCGGCACTTCTGCACTTTGATCCGCTCCAACAACCCCAGGCCGGCCCTTTCGGATCCCTTGCACCACGGTCACTGTGAGCAGATGGGAGAGCAAACCCACCGGACCAGCAAACAAGCACAAAAGCAGAGAGTGAGTTGTCCAAACTCGCTTTTCCCAGCCTTCCAAGAAGATCCAGCGGCCCACAAATAGATCCATCACAATGTAGTGAACCCATCCCGTCGCCATGACCGAGGGCTGGCTGAATAGAGAAGTCAGGCTGTTCAGAGATAGCTGAGGATTGGAAAACTCCTGGAGAGTATCTGCATTAAACCCGGTAACCAGAAGATAGAGATAAACCGTTGCCAAAAGGGCAATGGGCAAAAGCGACTCCATCACCCTACGGGTCACTTTCCAGGCCGGCAGCAGGATCATCAAAGCCCAAAAAGGCAAAGCAAACCAATTGGCCGCATTAAAGATGGTCTCTAGCATATCCAGCAACCCCTGATGCTACTTGTTTATTATCGGCTATCGCCCAACGCCGCCCGCCCGTGGGGGATCACCAGTCGACCTCGATAGCAACTCTTCTGGCTATTGCCGGGATCCGTCTTGAAGACACCGGCTCTTGAGCTGATCCAAAAGGGAGGCACCGCCGGCTGAACCTTGCCTCGCTCCCTCTTGAGACGGGGCAGAGGGATCCCAGCTCCTATTCCGGCTGGCGAAGTCTGGCAGATAAACTGCCCCACCGTATAGACGGTGGGGAATCCCGCGCATTTAGCTTAGTCCGCACCGTATTGGTTGTTTCCTCAACGAAGATGGGTGTCGGGAGTTGTTCACTTGAAAGTGCGTGCCAGCCAGCGCCGCAGCGGATGCCAGGCGGGCAAAGACAAAATCCAGCGGGACTGGCGCTCCAGCATCAAGCGCTCAATAGGATAGAGCCCAAACAGCTCGTAGCGGCTTTGGGCGATCAAGATCCCCAGCGTGAAGCTGACGCACAGCAAAAGGCCGAAGGTGGGCCAGCCGGGCCGGTAAAACAGGGCATAGCGCAGGCCCGTCCAGGTGAAATGGTTCCACAGACGGACGATATCTGCCCGCAGCGCCCAAAGGCTGGGGATCCCGACCAGCAGCCACAACAGGCCCAGAAAGATAAAGCTGCCGCCATGGTAGAGGCGCAACAGGCGCCTGGCCGGCGGAGAGAGAGATTCCAGGCCGGGAGGGTTTTCCGACTCCCAGACGCGAGCAGCCTTCTTGGCATCAACTGAGCTAGGATCAGGAGGCAATGACATCGAGATCCCGGTTCTCCCAAGACTTCGTTATAACTTTAGCGACTGGGATCCGTAACTGAAGCTCCTTAGGGGGCATTGAGGGAGCGGGTTAAGCCGTGTAGCCGACCTCGGAGAGGAAACTCCTCCAAGGATATAATGGCTCTGCAACTTGCCTTGCTAGCTCAATGGATAGAGCACCGACCTTCTAAGTCGATGGTTGCAGGTTCGAGTCCTGCGCAAGGCGCTAGGTGGATTCGCCTGGGATCCTGGCTGGCGGCGTTCGACTCTGAGAGGGGCACCACACCCGAAAGATGACCTGGCCAGAGTGGCTTGCTACAGTCAGGGATCCCTCTAACATCTCCATAGCCTTTTTGGCTAGCGGCAGGCCTAGGCCTGTCCCTCCGGCCTTGCGGCGATCCAACTGTGGGATGCGGTAGAACTTTTCAAACACATGGGGCAGCGCCTCTGGAGGAATTTCCACTCCCGTATTGCGCACCTCGATCAGCCAGCCGGGACGGTTCTGTTGATGGGTCTGGCTAAAGCGCAAACAGATGCTTTCCCCAGCCGGCGTGTACTTGCAGGCGTTGTTCAAAAGTTCGCCCACCACCCGCGACAGCAGTCTCTCATCCGTACAGAGGGGCAAAAGGTCGGGATCCCATTCCAACTGAAACTGTTGGTTCTGCTGGGCAGCTCGCAGCCGGAAGGGCTCGGAAAGATTGGGGATCCACTCCTGAGGAGATAACCAGGTTAGATTGAGATCCCTGTTTCCGGCTTCAATAGCTTGCAATTCCAACAGCTCGTTGATCAAGTCCAGCTCGCGGTTGGTCTCCATCTCCAAAATCTGCAAGTAGCGCTGCTCCCGCTCCGTCAGGTTGGCCTTGGAGAGAAAAGCAATTGCCAGCTTCATGTTGGTTAGAGGCGTGCGCATCTCGTGGGAGACCATGTGCAGAAACTCATCCTTGAGGTGGTTGAGCTCCTGCAACTGCTGCACCTGCTGCTGCACGGTTTGGAAAAGCCGGGCCTGGCGAATGGCAATCGCACACTGGCTGGCCACCCGCTGCATCAAGCGCTGTTCCCGCTCGCCAAATACCTGCCCCGGCGGACGCGAGCCGCAAATATTTCCCAGCAGGAGAGATTCGCCTTCCTGAGCATCGCAAATGGGAAGTACCAGCAGCGTGTGGCGGTCGTAGCTGGGCCAGCAGGGGTGGCCAAGGTTGCTGAAATAGCAGAACTGCCCACCCTGAAGCTGCTGGAGCACCTCGGCAAAATCGGCAAAGGGGATCCCCAGGGGAAAACGGCGGATCCCTTCTCCAGGTCGATAATCCAAGGCCAAAACGCTAACCTGTCGTTCTGGGTCATGGAGGGCAATCATGCAGCCGGAAAGGCCAAGGCTGAGGGCCAGTTCCTGCGCCACGGTTTCCAAAATCTTGTGCTCGTCTAGGCTGGAGCGAATTTCTTCCGTGATCAGTTGCAGCAGGGCCTCGTCTTCGTAGGCTTGCTGCAGTTGGCCGTTGCGCACCCGCACTTGGTAATCCAGTTCGGCGTTGGCTTGCTGCAGCCTTTGATGAAGTTCCGCCTGTCGAATGGCGACTGCCAGGTGATTGCCAATTGCCCTGGCCAACTCGATCTCTTCCTCTTGCCAATCTGGTTCAGAGATCAGGCGTCTCAGGGCTAGAGCGCCCCAAAGTTTCCCTTGACAGGCCACCGGGATCCCTAGCCAAGGGCCGAGCTGGCAGTCTTGCCTTTCCTGCAATGCAAAGGGATCGGAAACTTGCTTGGGATCCGCCACGTGAAAAACTTGCAGCCACTTGAAGTGCTGGATGGCTGGAATCTCTGGATCATCCGGTATGCGCAGGTGGAGAGCACTGGGCACATCGGGGGAGCGAACATAGCCGGCAATGCCCACCCACACCTTCTCGGTAGGCAGATATTGGTAAAGGGTAACCCGCGCTGCCTGCAAAACCTGGCCTACTTCCTGCACCGCTACCTCAAAGAGGGCGGGTAGATCCAAAGAGGTGCTGATGGCTTGAATGAGCCGGTTAAACAGTTTTTCCCGCTGCACCTGTTGCTGCAGCTTTAGCTCGGCCTGCTTGCGCTCGGTGATGTCCAGGGTTACCCCGACCACATGGCTGGGATCCCCTTCCGGCCCCAAAAGCACAATCCCCTGAGAGAGGTGCCAGCGCACCTGCCCGTCTGCGAGATGGGCACGGTACTCAACTGCCAAGTTGGGATCCCCCTCCATTGCCCTGGGCCCCGCCAACTGGAGAGCTTCCTTCACCCTCTGGCGATCTTCGGGGTGAACGCTCTCGAAAAACATCTCCAGAGTGAACTCCTCGCCGGGATCCCGTCCGTACTTGGCCTTGCACTGAGGGGAACTGCTCAGCTCCCCGCTGCGCAGATCCAGTTGCCAGTAGCCCAGTTGGATGGCCTCCAGAGCCAAAAAGAGATGCTCTGGATAAAAGCCGCCGTCTTCTGGCCGCACCGGCACCAGGCGGTGTTGAGCTGAAGCCATCTCCCCCACCAAAACAGTTGGTTGTTCCAGCAGCGCTACCTCATTGTGGACGATCCTCGATCCTCTTGCCAGAAATCCTTAGCTTTAAGCATGATTTCAGTACTCTGCTCAAAGATGTGTTAGCCAATACAAGATCTTTACTTCACGCTAAACTTCAGATCCGGAGAGCCGACTCTTGCCCGCAGCTTGTGGCCGAGGGGGGAGCCTCTGC